>NZ_JBFUID010000065.1:0-32412 GCF_056402055.1 Pseudomonas sp. P4_C4
ATCTTAAAAACCCAAAACAAAAGATCGCAGCCTTCGGCAGCTCCTACACCGCGTGCAGATAGGTAAGCGGTGTGCGGATCAGTCGATGTACTCAAACAGCTTCACAATCTTCTGTACGCCGGAAACGCCTTGCACCAGGTTGGTCGCCTGCGCAGCTTCCTGTTTGGTCAGCAGGCCTAGCATGTAGACAATGCCGTTTTCAGTGACGATCTTGATGCGCGAACCGGGGATGTTGGCGTCGGCGAGCATCTGGGCTTTGATCTTGGAGGTCAGCCAGGTGTCGTTCTGACGGGCCAGGAAGCTGGAGGGTGGCAGGACCTGCAGCTCGTTGTGCACCTGCTTCACGCGCTGGACCGCGGCGGCGGCCTGTTCGGCCTTGGCCTTGAGGTCTGCGCGTGGCGTTTGCCCGGCGAGCAGCACGACGCCGTTGAAGCTGGTGACGACGATGTGCGAGTCCTTATCCAGGGCTGGGTCGGCCTTGGCGACGTTCACGCCAACCTTGGTGTCGATCAGGGAGTCGTCGATCTTGCTGCCCAGTGTGCGGGTGCCACGGTCATCTTCAATCGGTGCTTCACGGCTGGCAGTCACCACCGAGGTGCAGCCACTGATGCCGAGGCACAGGGTCAAGGCCAGAAGGCCCAGGCGATTAGGGGTCATTCTTCACTCCCGAATATTTGGCTGTCGATCAAATCGCAAAGGCAATGGATCGCCAGCAGGTGGACTTCCTGAATGCGTGCAGTGACGTTGGCCGGTACGCGAATCTCGACGTCCTCGGGCAATAGCAGTGACGCCATGCCGCCGCCATCACGACCGGTCAATGCTACGACAATCATTTCGCGATCATGTGCGGCCTGGATCGCTTGAATTATGTTGGCCGAGTTACCGCTGGTGGAGATAGCCAGCAACACATCGCCCGGTTGGCCGAGTGCGCGGATCTGCTTGGAGAAGATTTCGTTGTAGCTGTAGTCATTGGCGATCGAGGTGATCGTCGAGCTGTCGGTCGTCAAGGCGATGGCTGGCAGGCTCGGGCGCTCGCGCTCAAAGCGATTGAGCAGCTCGGACGAGAAGTGCTGGGCGTCGCCGGCAGAGCCGCCGTTACCACAGGAAAGCATTTTTCCTTCGTTGAGCAGGGCGTTGACCATGACCTGGCTGGCTTGCTCGATGTGCGGTGCAAGTACTTCCATCGCCTGTTGCTTGGTGTCGATACTGGCCTGAAAAAGCTGGCGAATTCGGGATTGCATGTCCATCTGTGTGACCTTAAGTGGCGCGGCTGTTCGGCACATGAATGTGCAGCCCGCAAAGCAAAGAGCAAAAGTGTTCGGTGATAGTGTCCGGTTCGCACTGCCGGCGATCAGCCGTCGAAGGCATTCTGTAGCCAGTTCAACTGATCGAGGTTGCTGTCGATGGCAATCACGTCGAAGCGGCAAGGGAAATTGGCCCAGCGCGACTCGCGCTGAAGAAAATATTGCGCGGCGAAAATCAGTTTTTGCCGTTTGCGCTCATCGATGCTGTCGAGCGCGCCACCCCATTGAGTGTTTTTTCTGTAGCGGACTTCAACGAATACTACTGTATCGCCATCTAGCATGACCAGATCAAGCTCGCCGCGTTTACACAACCAGTTCTGCGCCAGCAGGCGCAGACCCTGTTGTTGAAGATGCTCGAGCGCATGGCGCTCGGCATCCTTGCCGCTTTGCTGGCGTGACCTGTCGGGCATCAGCGAGCGGTGTCCGGCAGGCGCTGGACCTGGCCATTGGCGAACTGGGCCCATGGCAACTGGCGCACGACCCGCTGGCTCTGAGACATGCCAAGGCTGCCCGATTCACCGTCGATGCGGCTGTCTGGCAGTGACTTGAGCTGGCCCAGGCGTGGCGCCAGGCGATAAGCGTCCACACCCATGGCATACAGGCGCCCCAGGCTGCCGGCGGCTTGTGGCCACTGGGCGGTGACCTGGCGGCGCAGTGGATCATTGGCGTCCAGCAACCATGGCGTCTCGCAGAAGCGAATGCCATTCATGTCGTTGTACTGGTTGACGTCACCGCTGGCGCTGAACACGTGGGAGGTGGCGTAGACCGGAACATCGCCTGCGTACTGGAAGTTCAGGGTCGGTTTGATCTGCTGGGCCTGTTGCGGTGTTGCGGCGAGGAAAATGAACTCGATGTCCTGGCGGCGCGATGGCTGGGCAGCTACTTGCGAGCCAACGGTGCTTTGCAGGCTCTTGGCGCGACCTTCGCTCTGACGCAGCTGGAACATGTCGGCAATCTGCTGGGCCAACTGGACCGGTTGATCGACGCGTTCGGTGGCGACGATGGTGCCGCCATTGGCTTGCCAATCCTGGCTGAATGCCTTGAGCACGCGGTCGCCCCATTCACCTTTCGGCACCATGATGGCTGCGCGATGCAGGCCGTCGGCGCGAGCGCGGCGCGACACTTCGCGGGCTTCGTCTTCAGCGGCAAGACCGAACTGGAACAACTGCGCCGGACCCTGATCGCCTTCGCTATAGTTCAGCGCGAGTGTGGTGATTGGCAATTGCGGGCGAGCGCTCAGCTGTTTGACCAGCGGCTTCTCCAACGGGCCGACGACCAGTTGCACGCCATCGGCCTGGGCCTTGCGGTAGAACTCGTCCATGGAGGTCAGGCGCGAGCTGTCATAGAACTCGATGGCGGGTGGTTTCTGCCCGGCCTGTTGGGCCTGGTAGTGAGCAGCCATGAAGCCGTCGCGCAGTGCTTTGCCGACCGAGGCCAGCGGGCCGTCCTGAGGCAGCAGCAGGGCGATCTTGCTCAGGGGCTGGCTGGCCAGTTCCTTGAGTTGGGTCAGTGGCTGCGGCAATTGAATGGCTGCCGGGTGTTTCGGGTTCTGCGCGCGCCATTTGTCGATGGCGGCTTGTTGCTGCTCCAGGGTGCCGGCGGATTTCACGGCCAGCGCGAGGGCCATCCAGCCGCCGAGATCGTCGGTGGTGTTCGGTTGCAATTGCTCGGTCGGCAGCGAAGCGATCAGGGTCCAGATGGCTTCGTGGTTTTTGCTCGCGGCCTCACCTTTTAGCATCGGGGCGATGAAAATGCGCTCGCGAGCGGCGGCGAGGGTCTGGCCATCGGCTTCAAGTGCACGGGCGTGAACGGTGCCGGTGCGGACCTGTTGTTCGATGGGCAGTTCGCTCAAGCGTTGCATGCTCGGATGGCTCAAGGCCGTCAGCGCGGCCTTGGGCTGGTTGCGGGTCATGGCCAGTTCAGCCGCCAGGGTGCTGGCGAAAACCTGTGGGCCCGGCTTGAGCTGTTCGATCGGAACCTGTTGCAGGATTTGCGCGGACTGGCCGGCATTGCCCTGGCGATAGGCCAGGTCGGCAGCGCTCAGGCGCAGCAGGGCGGCATCTTCCGGTGATTTGCTTTGGGAGGCCTTCTCAAGCAGTTGCTCGATACTGGCATCCGGTGTCCGTGGAAGTTCGCCAAGGCTGGAGGAGGGCGAGCTGGCGCAAGCCGCCAGCAAGGCAGCGAGGCAGAGGGCAGATAACAGCCGCAGGCAAGCGATCATGTAAGCGTTCCTGATACTCGATCAAATTAGCGTGGAATTGTACCCAAGCACTGGCCGGGGCGCGATGTTACTGGTGTGAATCGATCAATTTAGCTGGTGTAAATGTTGCGCCAGCGCACAAACAGTCGCCGAGACCTCCATTGGTTGCGCGTATCGTGAACCTCGCTACGCGCTACAATGGCGACTTTTACCGATCATGAGGTGTGCGCTTTGACTGCTCCAGGTGCTTTGAATTCCGCTGCTGGCTCGCTTTATGTGGTGGCGACGCCCATCGGCAACCTGGATGACATCAGTGCGCGGGCGCTGAAGATTCTCCGTGAAGTGGCCTTGATCGCCGCGGAAGACACCCGTCATTCCCAGCGTTTGATGCAGCACTTCGGCATCTCGACGCCATTGGCGGCCTGCCATGAGCACAACGAGCGGGATGAAGGTAGCCGCTTTATCACTCGCCTGCTTGCCGGTGACAACGTGGCGTTGATCTCGGATGCCGGGACGCCGCTGATTTCCGATCCGGGTTATCACCTGGTGCGGCAGGCCCGGGCGGCGGGCATCAATGTGGTGCCGGTTCCGGGTGCCTGCGCGTTGATTGCCGCGCTGTCGGCAGCAGGGCTGCCTTCCGATCGATTCATTTTCGAAGGTTTTCTGCCGGCCAAGGCGGTGGGGCGGCGTGCGCGTCTCGAACAGGTAAAGGAAGAACCTCGCACCTTGATCTTCTATGAGGCCCCACATCGCATCCTGGAGTGCCTGCAAGACATGGAACTGGTGTTCGGTCCCGAGCGCCCGGCGCTGCTTGCCCGTGAGCTGACCAAGACGTTTGAGACTCTCAAGGGGCTGCCGCTGGCTGAGCTGCGCGAGTTTGTCGAGTCGGACAGCAATCAGCAGCGCGGCGAGTGCGTGGTGCTGGTGGCGGGCTGGTCTGCGCCCGAGGAGGAGGGCGCCGTCAGCAGTGAGGCGATGCGCATCCTCAACCTGTTGCTCGAAGAAATGCCGCTCAAGCGAGCGGCGGCTTTGGCGGCGCAAATCACCGGCGAACGAAAGAATGTGCTGTACCAGATCGCGCTGGATCAGCAGAAGGGCGAGTAAAACCCGACGCACAGGCGTGCTCAATGGCGCTTGGCGCTTGTTCTTCGGGCGCTGTGCCGGTAACCTTCGCGGCGGAGAGTCGATCGGACAGTCGCTGCCCTCTATGAAAATTAGGGGGGGGAGGAAAGTCCGGGCTCCATAGGGCGAAGTGCCAGGTAATGCCTGGGAGGCGTGAGCCTACGGAAAGTGCCACAGAAAATAACCGCCTAAGCGCTTCGGCGCCGGTAAGGGTGAAAAGGTGCGGTAAGAGCGCACCGCACGTCTGGCAACAGTTCGTGGCTAGGTAAACCCCACTTGGAGCAAGACCAAATAGGGTCCCAAGGCGTGGCCCGCGCTGGGACCGGGTAGGTTGCTAAAGATGTCCAGTGATGGCCATCGTAGACGAATGACTGTTCAAGACAGAACCCGGCTTACAGATCGACTCTCCACCTTTTTCTTTCCTCTGCTTGAATCATTGAGCAGGGGGCAAGTGATAGCAATTTCCCTCCTTACACAATCATCAGCAGAACCTCTTTTGTAATACCAAAAAAATCTTACTCTTAATAAATCACTTTAACTTTCGAACGCAGCCTTCTGTGCTGGTTCAAGTTATCGATCAGTTTCATCTGCCGGATTCTCGTTGCCTCTCCGTTAATGCTCCTAAATCTCAGTTCTGTAAGGGTTTTCCTTTGCTCCGCGCCTTGACGGTGTGGTGGGCGCATTCCTATAGTGTGCGCAAGTGGCGGAAAGTGGCATGAAGTGGGTTTTTTGAACTCAAAACGCTAGAATTTGGAGAAACGCTGACGTGTTTCGCGGAGCCAACGCTATCAGTCTCGATGCAAAGGGCCGTCTCGCAATGCCGAGCCGGTACCGTGACGAGCTCGAATCGCGCAGTTCCGGTCAATTGATCGTGACAATTGATGCCGTTGATCCTTGTTTGTGTGTTTACCCCCTCGATGAGTGGGAAATTATTGAAACCAAACTGCGCGCACTGCCTTCGCTTCGCGAAGAGAACCGCCGCCTGCAACGTTTATTGATTGGTAATGCCGTCGACCTCGAGCTTGATGGCAGTGGTCGTTTTCTGGTTCCGCCGCGTCTTCGTGAATATGCCAAGTTGGATAAGCGCGCGATGTTGGTAGGCCAACTGAACAAGTTCCAATTGTGGGACGAGGATGCCTGGAACGCGGTTTCTGCCGCTGACCTGGCTGCCATTCAACAACCGGGCGCGATGCCTGATGAACTGCGTGATTTGATCCTGTGACTATTGATAGCGGCTTTAACCACATCACCGTACTGCTTGACGAAGCCGTCGAGGCTCTCGCCGTACGTCCTGATGGCTGCTATCTGGACGGCACGTTCGGGCGCGGCGGACACAGCCGGTTGATCCTCAGCCAGCTCGGTCCCGATGGTCAGTTGCTCGGATTCGATAAAGATCCACAAGCGATTGCCACCGGGCAGACGCTAGCGGCCGAAGACGGCCGCTTTGTCGTTGTGCAGCGCAGCTTTGCCGAGCTCGGTTCGGAAGTCGCCGAACGCGGGATGAACGGCAAGGTCAGCGGCGTATTGCTGGATCTGGGCGTGTCTTCGCCACAGCTCGACGACCCTGAGCGCGGCTTCAGCTTCCTCAACGACGGCCCGCTGGACATGCGCATGGATCCGTCCCGTGGCATCAGCGCCGCCGAATTCGTCAACACCGCGCCCGTGGAAGAAATCGCACGGGTGTTCAAGGAATACGGCGAAGAGCGTTTCTCCGGCCGCATGGCCCGTGCCGTGGCCGAGCGCCGAGACATCAAGCCATTCGAGCGCACCGGTGACCTGGCAGAAGTCCTGAAGGTCGCCAACCCAGCGTGGGAAAAGGGCAAAAACCCTGCAACCCGTGCGTTCCAGGGTTTGCGCATTCACGTAAACAACGAACTGGGTGATCTGCAGACCGGCCTCGAAGCCGCGCTGGAATGCCTGGAAGTGGGCGGTCGCCTGGTGGTGATCAGCTTCCATTCGCTGGAAGACCGTATCGTCAAACTGTTCATGCGCAAGCTGGTGAAAGGCGAAGCCGACAACCTGCCGCGCAACCTGCCGGTTCGGCATGTCGCCTTCGAACCGAAAATCAAAGTCCATGGCAAAGCGCAGACGGCCTCCGACGCCGAACTCAAAGCCAACCCACGTTCCCGTAGTGCTGTCATGCGTGTGGCGGAGAAGCTGCGGTGAGCAAGCTTTTCGCCAAGCCATTGCCCGGCGGAAGCTTCTTCATGCTGCTGTTGTTTGTCGGCGTGCTCGTGTCGGCCATCGGCGTGTCCTACAGCGCGCACTGGAACCGTCAGCTATTGAATTCGCTGTACAACGAATTGAGCGTGCGCGACAAGGCGCAAGCCGAGTGGGGCCGGTTGATTCTGGAGCAGAGCACCTGGACCGCCCACAGCCGTATCGAAGTGCTGGCCACCGAACAATTGAAAATGCACATCCCCGGTGCCGCTGACGTGAAGATGGTGGCGCCATGATGAAACTCGAAGGTGCACTCTTTCCTTGGCGGTTCCGCGTGGTGCTGGGTTTGCTTGGCGTCATGGTGGCCGCGATTGCCTGGCGCATCATTGACCTGCAAGTGGTCGATCGTGCCTTCCTTAAAGGTCAGGGCGATGCGCGCAGCGTTCGTCATATTCCGATTCCGGCTCACCGTGGTCTGATAACCGACCGTAACGGCGAGCCTTTGGCCGTCAGTACCCCGGTGACCACACTGTGGGCCAACGCCAAGGAAATGCAGCTGGAAAAAGACAAGTGGCCAGCACTGGCCGCAGCGCTGGGACAAGATCCCAAAGCCCTGACTGAGCGTCTTGAAGCCCAGGCCAACAAAGAATTCATTTACCTGGTGCGCGGGCTGACGCCTGAGCAGGGTCAGGCCGTGCTCGACCTGAAGGTGCCGGGTGTCTATGGCATCGAAGAGTTTCGGCGGTTTTATCCTGCCGGCGAAGTCACTGCTCATATGGTCGGGTTTACCGACATCGACGATCACGGTCGTGAAGGCGTCGAACTGGCCTACGACGAATGGCTGGCCGGGGTCCCTGGCAAGCGTCAGGTGATCAAGGACCGGCGCGGCCGGCTGATCAAGGATGTCCAGGTCACCAAAAACGCCAAGGCCGGCAAGCCCTTGGCGTTGTCCATTGACCTGCGCCTGCAATACCTGGCCAACCGCGAATTGCGCAACGCGATCATCGAGAACGGCGCCAAGGCCGGCAGCCTGGTGATCATGGACGTGAAGACCGGCGAGATTCTCGCGATGGTCAACCAGCCGACCTACAACCCGAACAACCGTCGCAACCTGCAACCGGCGATGATGCGTAACCGCGCGATGATCGACGTGTTCGAGCCGGGTTCGACCATGAAAGCGATTTCGATGAGCGCTGCGATCGAAACCGGCCGCTGGAAACCGAGCGACACCGTCGAGGTGTATCCGGGATCCTTGCAGATTGGTAAGTACACCATCAAGGACGTATCCAAGACCGAAGGCCCGGTACTCGACCTGACCGGCATCCTGATCAACTCCAGTAACGTCGGCATGAGCAAGGTTGCCTTCGACATTGGCGGCGAAACCATTTTCCGTCTCGCGCAGAAAGTCGGCCTCGGCCAGGACACCGGCCTGGGCTTCCCGGGCGAGCGCGTCGGCAACCTGCCGAATTACCGCGAATGGCGCAAGGCAGAAACCGCCACGCTGTCCTACGGCTACGGTATCTCCGTGACCGCAATCCAGCTTGTCCACGCTTTCTCGGCCCTGGCCAACAACGGTCGCCTCGCACCGCTGACCCTGATCAAGACCGACAAGGCACCGCAAACCACCCAGGTGTTGCCGGAGGCCGTCGCGAAAACCATGCAAGGCATGCTGCAACAAGTGATCGAGGCCCCGCGCGGTGTGTTCCGTGCGCAGGTGCCGGCGTATCACGTGGGCGGCAAGTCGGGTACTGCGCGTAAAACCTCGGTTGGCACCAAGGGCTACGCCGAGAACTCCTACCGTTCGCTGTTCGCCGGCTTCGGCCCGATGAGCGATCCGCGTTACGCCATCGTGGTGGTGATCGACGAGCCGACCAAGGCCGGTTACTTCGGTGGCCTGGTTTCCGCGCCGGTGTTCAGCCGTGTGATGTCGGGCACTCTGCGCCTGATGAACATTACGCCGGACAACCTGCCACCTACTCAACAAGCGAACGCAACACCGGTCGTTCCGCTGAAAGCCAATGGAGGGCGCGGCTGATGTCTCTGAGCCTGAACAAGATTTTCCCTCACGCCGGCCACGATCTGCTGATTCGCGAACTCGCCCTGGACAGCCGCAATGTGCGCGCGGGTGATCTGTTCCTCGCCGTGCCGGGCGGGAAATTCGATGGGCGCGCGCATATTGCCGACGCCTTGCAGCGCGGTGCTGCTGCGGTGGCCTATGAAGTAGAAGGCGCCACGATCCTGCCGATCACTGAAGTGCCGCTGATTCCGGTCAAGGGCCTGGCGGCTCAACTGTCGGACATCGCCGGGCGTTTTTATGGCGAGCCGAGTCATCACCTGAACCTGGTGGGCGTAACCGGCACCAACGGCAAGACCAGCGTGACGCAATTGGTCGCCCAGGCACTGGACCTGCTCGGCCAGCACTGCGGCCTGGTCGGCACACTCGGTTGCGGTTTCTACGGCGCGCTGGAAAGCGGCCTGCACACCACACCAAACCCGATTGCCGTGCAAGCGACCTTGGCGGACCTGAAAAAGGCCGGGGCCAAAGCCGTGGCGATGGAGGTTTCCTCCCATGGCCTGGACCAGGGCCGCGTGACCGCATTGGCCTTCGATGTGGCGGTGATGACCAACCTGTCCCGCGATCACCTGGACTACCACGGCACCATGCAGGCTTACGGCGAAGCCAAGTCCAGGCTGTTTGCCTGGAATGACTTGAAATGCCGCGTGGTCAACCTCGACGACGAGTTCGGCCGGCAACTGGCTGCCGACAAGTGCGAATCGCGGCTGATCACCTATAGCCTGGAAAATTCCAGCGCTTACCTGTATTGCCGCCAGGCGCAATTCGACGACGAAGGCGTGCGCGCCACACTGGTCACGCCGCAGGGCGAGCACCTCTTGCGCAGCACCTTGCTCGGTCGCTTCAACCTGAGCAATGTCCTGGCGGCGGTCGGCGCGTTGCTCGGTCTTGATTACGCCCTGGACGAAATCCTCAAGGTGCTGCCGCAGCTTGAAGGCCCTGCCGGTCGCATGCAGCGTTTGGGCGGTGGTTCGCAGCCGCTGGTGGTGGTCGATTACGCCCACACCCCGGATGCCCTGGAAAAAGTATTGCTGGCCTTGCGTCCACACGCCAAGGGTCGGTTGCTGTGCCTGTTCGGCTGTGGCGGCGACCGCGATCGCGGCAAGCGCCCGTTGATGGCCGAAGTGGTCGAGCGCTTGGCTGATGGCGTGCTGGTGACCGATGACAACCCGCGTACTGAAGACCCGGCAGTGATTTTCGATGACATCCGCGCCGGTTTCACGGCTGTGGATAAAGTGGAGTTCGTTGCCGGTCGTGGCCAGGCGATTGCCCAACTGATCGCCAGCGCTTCGGTGGATGACGTGATTGTCCTGGCCGGTAAAGGTCACGAGGACTATCAGGAAATCAACGGCGAGCGTCATGCCTTTTCCGATCTGGTCGAGGCCGATCATGCCTTGACCGCGTGGGAGGTGGCCCATGCTTAAGGCCTTGAAACTGAGCGAACTGACCGGTGCGCTGAATGCTCGCCTGGTGTCCTCCGATGCCAGTTTCGACGGTGTCAGCATCGACAGCCGCGCAATCAAGCCTGGTCAACTGTTTATCGCGCTGGCCGGTCCGCGCTTCGATGGTCATGATTATCTGAATGAAGTCGCCGCCAAGGGTGCCGTGGCCGCGCTGGTCGAGCGTGAAGTCGCCGACAGCACGCTGCCACAATTGCTGGTCAGCGACACTCGCCAGGCCCTGGGCCAGTTGGGCGCGCTGAATCGCGCCGCCTACACCCATCCGGTCGCGGCCATCACCGGTTCCAGCGGCAAGACCACGGTCAAGGAAATGCTTGCGAGCATCCTGCGCACCCGTGGTCCGGTGCTGGCCACCCGTGGCAACCTGAACAACGACCTCGGCGTGCCGCTGACCTTGCTTGAACTGGCGCCGGAACACGCTGCCGCAGTGATCGAGCTGGGTGCCTCGCGCCTGGGCGAAATTGCCTACACCGTGAGCATGACCAAGCCGCACGTGGCCATTCTCAATAACGCCGGGACCGCCCACGTCGGCGAGTTCGGCGGTCCGGAAAAAATCGTCGAAGCCAAGGGCGAGATTATCGAAGGGCTGGATGCCGATGGCGTCGCCGTTCTCAATCTCGACGACAAGGCATTCGGTATCTGGAAGGCGCGCGCCGGTGACCGCAAAGTGCTGACGTTTGCGTTGAGCAACGCCAGCGCCGATTTCCATGCCAGTGACCTGGCCACCGATGCTCGCGGCTGCCCGGCGTTCAACCTGCACGGCCCTGAAGGTGTGGCGCGCGTTCAACTGAACCTGCTCGGCACCCACAACGTCACCAATGCCATGGCCGCCGCCGCTGCCGCCCATGCCCTGGGTGTGTCGCTGTCCGGTATCGCCGCTGGCCTTGGCGCGGTGCAACCGGTCAAGGGTCGCACCGTTGCGCAATTGGCCAGCAATGGCATGCGCGTGATCGATGACACTTACAACGCCAATCCCACCTCCATGTGCGCTGCCGTTGATATACTGGCCGGCTTTTCCGGTCGCACCGTCCTGGTGCTCGGGGATATCGGCGAGTTGGGCGAATGGGCGGAGCAGGGGCACCGCGATGTGGGCGAGTACGCCCGTGGCAAGGTTTCTGCGCTGTACGCCGTCGGGCCAATGATGGCTCACGCCGTGAACGCATTCGGTCCACAGGCTTTTCACTTCAGCACACAGGCTGAGCTGATCAAGGCCCTGGACGCCGAACAAGACACAAACACCACCATTTTGATCAAGGGGTCGCGCAGCGCTGCGATGGAAAACGTCGTCGCCGCCTTGTGCGGGTCCAGTCTGGAGAAACATTAATGCTGCTGCTGCTAGCGGAGTATCTGCAACAGTTCTACAAAGGCTTCGCGGTCTTCCAGTACCTGACCCTGCGCGGGATTCTCGGTGTACTGACCGCGCTGGTTTTGTCGCTGTGCTATGGCCCGTGGATGATCCGCACCCTGCAGAACCGTCAGATCGGTCAGTCCGTTCGCAATGACGGCCCGCAGTCGCACCTGTCCAAATCGGGTACACCGACCATGGGCGGCGCACTGATTCTGTCGTCCATCGGTGTCAGCACCCTGCTTTGGGCTGACCTGAGCAACCGTTACGTCTGGGTCGTACTGTTGGTGACCCTGCTGTTCGGCGCCATCGGCTGGGTCGACGACTACCGCAAGGTCATCGAGAAAAACTCCCGTGGCTTGCCGAGCCGCTGGAAATATTTCTGGCAATCGGTGTTCGGCCTGGGCGCGGCGATCTTCCTGTATATGACCGCCGCCACGCCGGTGGAAACCACACTGATCCTGCCGATGCTCAAGGACTACAGCATTCCACTGGGTGCCGGCTTCATCGTCCTGACCTACTTCGTGATTGTCGGTTCGAGCAACGCGGTCAACCTGACCGACGGCCTCGACGGCCTGGCGATCATGCCGACGGTGATGGTGGGCGGCGGCCTGGGCATTTTCTGCTACCTGTCGGGTAACGTGAAATTCGCCGAATACCTGCTGATTCCTTATGTGCCGGGCGCAGGCGAGCTGATCGTGTTCTGTGGCGCGTTGATCGGAGCAGGCCTGGGCTTTCTGTGGTTCAACACCTATCCGGCACAAGTCTTCATGGGCGACGTCGGCGCACTGGCGCTGGGCGCGGCCCTGGGCACCATCGCAGTGATCGTCCGTCAGGAAATCGTCCTGTTCATCATGGGCGGCGTGTTCGTGATGGAAACCCTGTCCGTGGTCATTCAGGTTGCCTCTTTCAAACTGACCGGTCGCCGCGTATTCCGCATGGCGCCGATCCACCACCACTTTGAACTCAAGGGCTGGCCCGAGCCGCGTGTGATCGTCCGTTTCTGGATCATCACCGTGATTCTCGTGCTGGTCGGCCTTGCCACCCTGAAGCTGAGGTAGAAACTCGTGTCTCTGATCGCTTCTGACCACTTCCGCATCGTTGTCGGCCTCGGCAAGAGCGGCATGTCCCTGGTTCGCTTCCTGGCGAACCGGGGCGTGGCGTTTGCCGTGGCCGATACGCGGGAAAATCCACCGGAACTGGCCACGCTCAAGCGTGACTATCCGCACGTGGAAGTGCGTTGTGGCGAGCTGGACGTCGAATTCCTGTGCCGTGCCGACGAGCTCTACGTCAGCCCCGGTCTGGCGCTGGCGACCCCGGCCCTGCAGGCCGCCGCCGCCCGTGGCGTGAAATTGTCCGGTGACATCGAACTGTTCGCGCGTAACGCGAAGGCGCCGATCGTGGCCATCAGCGGCTCCAACGCGAAAAGCACCGTCACCACGCTGGTCGGCGAAATGGCGGCGGCGGCGGGCAAGCGTGTTGCCGTCGGTGGCAACCTCGGTACCCCGGCGTTGGACTTGCTCAGCGACGACATCGAGTTGTACGTGATGGAACTGTCGAGTTTCCAGCTGGAAACCACCGACCAACTCAACGCCGAAGTGGCGACCGTGCTCAACATCAGCGAAGACCACATGGACCGTTACAGCGGTCTGCCAGCCTATCACCTGGCCAAGCACCGGATCTTCCGCGGTGCCAGACAGTTCGTGGTCAACCGTCAGGATGCCCTGAGTCGTCCGTTGATGGGCGAAGGGCAGCCATGCTGGACCTTCGGCCTGAGCAAACCCGATTTCAAGGCGTTTGGTATCCGTGAAGAAGACGGCGAGAAATACCTGGCCTTCGAATTCCAGAACCTGATGCCGGTGCGCGAATTGAAGATTCGTGGCGCCCACAATCAGTCCAACGCCCTGGCAGCCCTGGCCCTGGGTCATGCGGTTGGCCTGCCGTTCGATGCCATGCTGTCGAGCCTGCGCACCTTCGCCGGTCTCGAACATCGCTGCCAGTGGGTCCGTGACCTCGACGGCGTGGGCTATTACAACGATTCCAAGGCCACCAACGTCGGCGCCGCACTGGCGGCCATCGAAGGTTTGGGCGCAGACATCGACGGCAAAGTCGTGTTGATCGCCGGTGGCGATGGCAAAGGTGCCGAGTTCAAGGACCTGCACGATCCGGTGGCGGCCAACTGCCGCGCCGTGGTGCTGATGGGGCGCGACTCCGACAGGATCGGCGAGGCTATCGGCGACGCCGTACCGCTGATCCGCGCCGGCTCCCTGGCCGAGGCCGTCGAGCAATGCCGCGCCGCCGCCCAGCCGGGCGACGTGGTGCTGCTGTCGCCAGCCTGCGCCAGTTTCGACATGTTCAAGAACTACGAAGACCGTGGTCACCAGTTCGTCCAAGCCGTGGAGGATCTGGCATGAGCCTGAGAGACATCATCAAGCCATACCCTTCGCCGATCATCACCGGGCGCGGTATCGACCTCGACTTCCCGATGCTCGCCGGTTGCCTGACGTTGCTCGGCCTGGGGTTGATCATGATTGCCTCGGCATCGACCGAAGTGGCGGCCGTGCAGTCGGGCAGCGCCCTGTATTACATGATTCGCCACCTTATTTACGTGGTGCTGGGCCTGGGTGCCTGCATCGTCACCATGATGATCCCGATCGCTACTTGGCAACGGCTGGGCTGGCTGATGCTGCTCGGTGCGTTCGGCTTGCTGGTGATGGTGATCATTCCGGGGATCGGCCGTGAGGTTAACGGCTCGATGCGCTGGATCGGCTTCAGTTTCTTCAACGTTCAGCCTTCCGAGATCGCCAAGGTGTTCGTGGTGATCTACCTCGCCGGTTATCTGGTGCGCCGCCAGAAAGAAGTGCGCGAAAGCTGGATGGGCTTCTTCAAGCCGTTCATCGTGCTGCTGCCAATGGCGGGCCTGCTGCTGATGGAACCGGACTTCGGTGCCACCGTCGTGATGATGGGGGCGGCGGCGGCGATGCTGTTCCTTGGCGGCGTCGGGCTGTTCCGCTTTTCCCTGATGGTGGTGCTGGCTGTCGGTGCGGTGGTGCTGTTGATTCAAATGCAGCCGTATCGAATGGCGCGCCTGACCAACTTTGCCGACCCATGGGCCGACCAGTTCGGCGCCGGCTATCAGTTGTCCCAGGCGTTGATCGCCTTCGGTCGCGGTGAATGGCTGGGCGTCGGCCTGGGCAACAGCGTGCAGAAACAGTTCTACCTGCCGGAAGCCCACACTGACTTCGTGTTCTCGGTCCTGGCCGAAGAGCTGGGGGCGGTGGGTTCGTTGTGCACCGTGGCACTGTTCGTCTTCGTGTGCATTCGTGGCATGTACATCGGTTTGTGGGCTGAAAAGGCCAAGCAGTTTTTCGCGGCTTACGTGGCCTACGGTCTGTCGTTCCTGTGGATTGGTCAGTTCCTGATCAACATTGGTGTAAACGTCGGTCTGCTGCCGACCAAGGGTCTGACCTTGCCGTTCCTCAGTTATGGCGGTAGTTCGTTGGTGATCTGCTGTGCCTGTCTCGGCTTGTTGCTGCGCATCGAGTGGGAAAGTCGAACCCACCTGGGCAGTGAAGAGATGGAGTTCCATGAGAGCGACTTCGCCGAGGAGCCGAACCATGGGCGCTAACGTCATGATCATGGCTGGCGGCACCGGTGGCCACGTGTTCCCGGCACTGGCCTGTGCCCGCGAATTCCAGGCACGCGGCTATACCGTGCACTGGCTCGGCACTCCGCGTGGCATCGAGAACGATCTGGTGCCGGCGGCCGGAATCGAGTTGCACCGGATCAATGCCAGCGGTCTGCGCGGCAAGGGCAAGCTGTCCCTGTTCAAGGCGCCGTTCATGTTGCTCAAGTCGGTCTGGCAGGCGCGGGCGATCATTCGTCGGCTGCGGCCGGTCTGCGTGGTTGGCTTTGGTGGTTATGTGACCGGTCCTGGTGGCGTTGCCGCCAAACTGGCCGGCGTGCCGGTGATCGTTCACGAACAGAACGCCGTGGCCGGTACCGCCAATCGGTTGCTGGTGCCGTTGGCCGCCCGAGTCTGTGAAGCGTTCCCCGACACCTTTACCCTGTCGGACAGCCGCCGGACCACCGGTAATCCGGTGCGCACCGAGCTGTTCCTCGAGACATCGCGACCTGCCCTGGCCGGTCGCAAGGCGCGTTTGCTGATCCTGGGCGGAAGCCTGGGCGCAGAACCGTTGAACAAGTTGCTGCCTGAAGCCCTGTCGCAAGTCGCTGCCGATTTGCGTCCGGAAGTGTTCCATCAGGCCGGCAAAAACCACGATGAAGTGACTGCAGAGCGCTATCGCGCGGCTGGCGTCGAGGCGCAGGTGCAGCCCTTCATCAAAGACATGGCCCAAGCCTACAGCTGGGCCGACCTGGTGGTTTGTCGCGCAGGCGCGCTGACCATCAGTGAACTGGCCGCCGCCGGTCTGCCCTCGATGCTGGTGCCTTTGCCTCATGCCATCGACGATCACCAGACCCGCAACGCCGAATATTTGGCCCGTGAAGGCGCAGCCTTCCTGATGCCGCAAAGAACGACTGGTGCAGCGGATCTTGCCGCTCGCCTGACAGAGGTCCTGATGCAACCACAACGACTCAACGAAATGGCTACTGCGGCACGCCGCCTGGCCAAACCCGATGCCACCCGTAACGTGGTCGATAGCTGCCTGGAGGTGRCCCATGGTTGAGAATCAGAAAGCCATGCCGCAACCGGAAATGCGCCGYATCCGTCGCATCCACTTCGTTGGTATCGGCGGTGTGGGCATGTGCGGGATTGCTGAAGTGTTGTTGAACCTGGGCTATGAAGTGTCCGGTTCCGACCTGAAGGCTTCGCCGGTCACCGAGCGCCTGGAGTCCTTCGGCGCGCAGATCTTCATCGGCCACCGTGCCGAGAACGCCGCTGCCGCCGACGTGCTGGTGGTGTCGAGTGCCGTGAACACGTCCAACCCGGAAGTCGCTACCGCGCTGGAACGTCGTATTCCGGTGGTGCCGCGTGCAGAGATGCTGGCTGAGCTGATGCGCTATCGCCACGGCATCGCCGTTGCCGGTACCCACGGCAAAACCACGACCACCAGCCTGATCGCGTCGGTGTTCGCCGCCGGTGGCCTGGACCCGACGTTCGTAATCGGTGGCCGTCTGAATGCCGCGGGTACCAATGCCCAGCTCGGCACCAGCCGTTACCTGATTGCCGAAGCCGACGAAAGCGACGCCAGCTTCCTGCACTTGCAGCCGCTGGTGGCCGTGGTCACCAACATCGACGCCGATCACATGGCGACCTACGACGGTGACTTCAACAAGCTGAAGAAAACCTTCGTCGAATTCCTCCACAACCTGCCGTTCTACGGTCTGGCGGTGGTGTGCCTGGACGATCCGGTAGTGCGTGAAATCCTCCCGCAGGTCAAACGTCCGACGGTCACCTATGGCTTCGGCGAAGACTGCGACGTACGTGCGATCAACGTGCGCCAGCAAGGCATGCAGACCTTCTTCACCGTACTGCGTCCCGACCGCGAGCCACTGGATGTTTCGGTGAACATGCCGGGCAACCACAACGTATTGAACGCCCTTGCGACTATCTGCATCGCCACCGACGAAGGCGTCAGCGATGAAGCCATCGTCCAGGGCCTGTCCGGGTTCCAGGGTGTCGGCCGACGCTTCCAGGTCTACGGCGAACTGCCGGTAGACGGCGGCAATGTAATGCTGGTCGATGACTACGGTCACCACCCGACGGAAGTCGCGGCAGTGATCAAGGCCGTACGCGGTGGCTGGCCGGAGCGCCGCCTGGTGATGGTCTACCAGCCGCACCGCTACAGCCGCACCCGCGACCTGTACGACGATTTCGTCAATGTACTGGCCGACGCCAACGTACTGCTGCTGATGGAAGTCTATCCGGCCGGCGAAGAGCCGATCCCGGGCGCTGACAGCCGCAAGCTGTGCAACAGCATCCGTCAGCGTGGCCAGCTCGACCCGATCTACATCGAGCGTGGTGTCGACCTTGCGCCAGTGGTCAAGCCGCTGCTGCGCGCCGGCGACATCCTGCTGTGCCAGGGCGCCGGCGATATCGGCGGTCTCGCACCAAAACTGTTGAAAAGCGAGTTGTTCGCCGGTGCCGTTGCCGCGCCGGAGAAGGGGAAGTTGAAATGACTGCTGCCTACGCCAACCTGGTCTCCACGATCGCGCCGAAAGACTTCGGCCGCGTCGCCGTGCTGTTCGGCGGCAAGAGTGCCGAGCGTGAAGTGTCCCTGAAGTCGGGTAACGCCGTTCTGGACGCACTGCAAAGCGCCGGTGTGGACGCGTTCGGCCTCGACGTGGGCGATGACCTGCTGCAGCGACTGCTCAACGAAAAGATCGACCGCGCCTTCATCATCCTCCACGGCCGTGGCGGTGAAGACGGCAGCATGCAGGGCCTGCTCGAATGCCTGGGCATTCCGTACACCGGCAGCGGCATCCTGGCTTCGGCCCTGGCCATGGACAAGCTGCGCACCAAGCAGGTCTGGCACAGCCTGGGCATTCCGACCCCACGTCACGCGGTACTCAGCAGCGAGGCCGATTGTATTTCGGCGGCGACGGAACTGGGCTTCCCTTTGATCGTCAAACCGGCCCATGAAGGTTCAAGTATCGGTATGGCCAAAGTGAGTTCCGCGTCCGAATTGATCGACGCATGGAAAGCGGCCAGTACCTACGATTCGCAAGTGCTGGTCGAGCAATGGATTCACGGTCCGGAGTTCACCATCGCCACCCTGCGTGACCAGGTGTTGCCACCGATTGCCCTGGGCACGACGCACAGCTTCTACGACTACGACGCCAAGTACATCGCCAACGATACCCAGTACCGCATTCCGTGCGGTCTGGACAGCGCCAAGGAAAAGGAACTCATGGACCTCACGGCGAAAGCCTGTGAAGCGCTGGGTATCGCCGGTTGGGGCAGGGCAGACGTGATGCAGGACGCCGACGGGCAGTTCTGGTTCCTGGAAGTCAACACCGCACCGGGCATGACCGATCACAGCCTGGTGCCGATGGCGGCCCGTGCTGCCGGTCTGAATTTCCAGCAACTGGTTCTGGCCATTCTGGCCGAGAGCGTTGCCGGCAACACTGCCGGTAACCAAGAGTCGACGAGAGGTTAAGGCCATGCAAGGCGCTCAGCTCAGACATCAGCCCCCCGCATCGCCCGGCCGCAAGCCGGTGCCGCGGGGTGCCAGCCGAATGGTGGCCAAAGAGCCGATGTCCGCGCGCCTGCCGAAAGCCAACTTCGGTTTTCTCAAAGCGTTGTTCTGGCCGGTAGTGCTGGTGGCTTTGGGGTTCGGTACTTACGAAGGCGCGACACGGCTGTTGCCGTATGCCGACCGGCCGATCACCAGGATCAACGTGCAGGGCGACTTGAGTTACATCAGCCAGCAAGCGGTGCAGCAGCGGATCGCCCCGTACGTGGCGTCGAGCTTCTTCACCATCGACCTGGCGAGCATGCGCACCGAGCTGGAAACGATGCCATGGATTGCCCACGCCGAAGTGCGCCGGGTGTGGCCGGATCAAGTGGTGATCCGCCTGGAAGAACAACTGCCGGTGGCCCGATGGGGTGACGAGTCGCTGTTGAACAACCAGGGCCAGGCCTTCACCCCGCGCGAGCTGGCGAACTACGAACACTTGCCTCAGCTGTTTGGCCCGCAGCGGGCTCAACAGCAAGTGATGCAGCAATACCAGGTGCTGAGCCAGATGCTCAGGCCGCTGGGCTTCTCGATTGCACGCCTGGAACTGCGTGATCGTGGCAGCTGGTTCCTGACCACCGGCCCCGGCAGCGCGGGTCCCGGGATCGAACTGCTGCTGGGACGCGGCAACCAGGTGGAAAAGATGCGCCGTTTCATCGCCATCTATGACAAGACGCTCAAAGAACAGATTACGAACATTGCGCGCATCGATCTGCGCTACGCCAACGGCCTCGCTGTTGGCTGGCGGGAACCTGTAGCGCCCACGGCAGCCCAACCCGCTGTCGCGAAGAATTAAGAAGAGGCAGGACCCATGGCAAACGTGCAAAGCGGCAAAATGATCGTCGGTCTCGATATCGGCACCTCCAAGGTGGTGGCGCTGGTGGGCGAGGTCGCGGACGACGGCACGCTGGAAATCGTCGGGATCGGTACCCATCCATCCCGTGGCCTGAAAAAAGGCGTGGTGGTGAACATCGAATCCACCGTGCAATCGATCCAGCGCGCCATCGAAGAAGCGCAGCTGATGGCGGGTTGCCGCATTCACTCGGCGTTCGTCGGTGTGGCCGGCAATCACATCCGCAGCCTGAACTCCCACGGCATCGTGGCGATTCGTGATCGCGAAGTCAGCTCGGCGGACCTTGAGCGTGTACTCGACGCGGCCCAGGCCGTGGCGATCCCGGCTGACCAGCGCGTGCTGCACACCCTGCCGCAGGATTACGTGATCGATAACCAGGAAGGCGTCCGCGAGCCACTGGGCATGTCCGGCGTGCGTCTGGAAGCCAAGGTCCACGTGGTCACCTGCGCCGTCAATGCCGCACAGAACATTGAAAAATGCGTGCGTCGTTGTGGCCTGGAAATCGACGACATCATTCTCGAGCAACTGGCTTCCGCGTACTCGGTACTGACCGATGACGAGAAAGAGCTGGGCGTGTGCCTGGTGGACATCGGCGGCGGCACCACCGACATCGCGATCTTCACCGAAGGCGCGATCCGTCACACCGCAGTGATCCCGATTGCCGGTGACCAGGTGACCAACGACATCGCCATGGCGTTGCGCACTCCGACCCAGTACGCCGAAGAAATCAAGATTCGCTACGCCTGCGCCCTGGCCAAACTGGCCGGTGCCGGTGAAACCATCAAGGTGCCAAGCGTTGGCGACCGTCCACCACGCGAGCTGTCCCGCCAGGCCCTGGCCGAAGTGGTCGAGCCGCGCTACGACGAACTGTTCACGCTGATCCAGGCCGAACTGCGCCGCAGCGGCTACGAAGACCTGATCCCGGCCGGCATCGTGCTGACCGGCGGTACGTCGAAGATGGAAGGCGCTACTGAACTGGCCGAGGAAATCTTCCACATGCCGGTGCGCCTGGGCGTGCCTCACGGCGTGAAAGGTCTGGATGACGTGGTGCGCAACCCGATCTATTCCACCGGCGTCGGCCTGTTGATGTACGGCCTGCAGAAGCAGTCCGACGGCATCTCGTTCTCGGGCATCGGCAGCCGCGACAGCTACAGCAACGAAGAGCCACAGGCTCCGCTGCTGGACCGCCTGAAGAAGTGGGTCCAGGGCAATTTCTGAAGATTTACCGCGACACCGTTACACCGAAGCACGCAGTAGGCGAAAAAACTAGAGAATGTAAAGGAGAGGGAAAATGTTCGAACTCGTAGACAACATCCCCGCAAGCCCGGTAATCAAAGTTATCGGTGTCGGCGGTGGCGGCGGCAACGCTGTCAACCACATGGTCAAGAGCAACATTGAAGGCGTTGAATTCATCTGCGCCAACACTGATGCCCAAGCGCTGAAAAGCATCGGCGCGCGGACCATCCTGCAACTGGGCACCGGCGTGACCAAAGGTCTCGGCGCTGGCGCCAACCCTGAAGTAGGTCGTCAGGCCGCTCTGGAAGATCGTGAGCGCATTGCCGAAGTCCTGCAGGGCACCAATATGGTGTTCATCACCACGGGCATGGGCGGTGGTACCGGTACCGGTGCTGCGCCAATCATTGCTGAAGTGGCCAAGGAAATGGGCATTCTCACCGTTGCGGTGGTGACTCGTCCGTTCCCGTTCGAAGGTCGCAAGCGCATGCAGATCGCCGACGAAGGCATCCGTCTGCTGTCTGAAAGCGTGGACTCGTTGATCACCATTCCCAACGAGAAGCTGCTGACCATCCTCGGTAAAGACGCAAGCCTCTTGTCGGCTTTCGCCAAGGCCGACGATGTACTGGCCGGTGCTGTTCGCGGTATCTCCGACATCATCAAGCGTCCGGGCATGATCAACGTCGACTTCGCCGACGTGCGTACCGTGATGAGCGAAATGGGCATGGCTATGATGGGCACTGGCTGCGCCAGCGGTCCGAACCGTGCACGTGAGGCCACCGAAGCGGCCATTCGCAACCCGTTGCTCGAAGACGTGAACCTGCAAGGCGCTCGCGGCATCCTGGTGAACATTACTGCCGGTCCGGATCTGTCCCTGGGTGAATACTCCGACGTGGGCAGCATCATCGAGGCGTTCGCTTCCGAGCACGCCATGGTCAAGGTCGGTACCGTTATCGATCCGGACATGCGCGACGAGCTGCACGTGACTGTCGTTGCCACAGGTTTAGGCGCTAAAATCGAGAAGCCGGTGAAGATCATCGACAATACCGTGCACACGTCGATGGCTTCCCAGCCGCAACAACAGACCTCTGCTCGTCAGGAAGCTCCAGCGGTGAACTACCGTGACCTGGACCGTCCGACCGTCATGCGCAACCAGGCCCAGGCCGGTGCTGCGACTGCCGCGAAGATGAATCCGCAAGATGACCTGGACTACCTGGACATCCCGGCATTCCTGCGTCGTCAGGCCGATTGATGAAATGTATCAGGGGTATTAGGGTGATTGGTGTTCAGCAAAGGTCTGGTCTGCTATCATCGCCAGCCTTTGTTGATACCAGTTCGCAATTTGCGCTGAAGCGGCCCATGCCATGATTAAACAACGCACCCTGAAGAATATTATCCGTGCCACAGGTGTCGGCCTGCACTCCGGGGAGAAGGTCTACCTGACCCTCAAGCCAGCGCCCGTCGACACCGGCATTGTGTTTTGTCGCGCCGACCTCGACCCCGTGGTGCAGATTCCTGCCCGCGCGGAAAACGTTGGTGAAACCACTATGTCGACCACGCTCGTTAACGGTGACGTCAAAGTGGACACGGTAGAGCACTTGCTCTCGGCCATGGCAGGCCTGGGCATCGATAACGCCTACGTCGAGCTCTCCGCGTCCGAAGTCCCGATCATGGATGGTAGCGCTGGACCTTTCGTATTCCTGATTCAATCGGCTGGCCTGGAAGAACAGGACGCTGCCAAGAAGTTCATCCGTATCCTGCGTGAAGTGACAGTGGAAGACGGCGACAAGCGCGCCACTTTCGTCCCTTTCGAAGGGTTCAAGGTGAGCTTTGAGATCGATTTCGATCACCCGGTTTTCCGTGACCGCACCCAAAGTGCAAGCGTGGATTTTTCCAGCACTTCGTTTGTAAAAGAAGTCAGCCGCGCCCGTACCTTTGGTTTCATGAGTGACATCGAGTACCTGCGCAAGCACAACCTCGCACTCGGCGGCAGTGTTGAAAACGCTATTGTGGTCGACGCCGATGGCGTACTGAACGAAGACGGCCTTCGCTATGAAGACGAATTCGTGAAGCACAAGATTCTCGATGCAATTGGTGACCTCTACCTGCTGGGCAATAGCCTGATTGGTGAGTTCAAGGGCTTCAAGTCCGGCCACGCACTGAACAACCAGCTGCTGCGCAAGTTGATTGAGCAGACAGATGCCTGGGAAGTCGTGACGTTCGAAGACGCCAGCACTGCACCGATCTCTTACATGCGTCCGGTTGCGGCCGTGTAAGCAAAAAACCTCTCTAGTTTTTTAAGGGCTGCCTTCGGGTGGCCTTTTTTTATGTCCGAAGTTTGTAGTGCCTGGGCTGGCCTCATCGCGAGCAAGCTCGCTCCCACAGTGGATTGCATTCCCTTCTAGGAGCGAGCCTGCTCGCGATGACGTCCGTCCACTCAACAAAAAAATCAGCCGGCGCACACCACCCGGTTACGCCCCCCTTCCTTGGCCTGATACAACGCCTTGTCCGCACTGAACAGCAATTGCTCCAGGTTGATATCGCTGCCCGCCGTCCAGGTGGCAATACCGATACTCACGCTCATCGGTCGCTCTCCGGCGTCCACCAGTGGCAGTTTTTGCACCGCCTCGCGGATATGCTCGGCGATCTGCTGCGCGCCTTCACTGCCAGTTTCGGCCAGGACCACTGAAAACTCTTCGCCACCATAGCGAGCCACCAGGTCTGCCGGGCGATGGACATTGGCGCGGATAACCTCGGCCAATGCCCGTAAGGCATCGTCGCCGGCCTGATGCCCGTGCCGATCATTGAAGGCCTTGAAGTGATCGGCATCAATCATCAGCAACGACAACGGCTTGCCGCTGCGCTGCGCACGAAACCATTCATGGCGCAGGGTCTGATCGAGGGATCGACGGTTGGCCACGCCGGTCAAGGCATCGGTGGCCGCCAACTGCGCCAATTCCTGCTCGACATGTTGGCGCAGGCGCAGCTCGCGGCAGAGCAGCCAGGTCAGCCATAACAAACCGATGCACAAAACCCCGGTAGCACCGCTGATCACATAGGCAGTGCGGTTCCAGGTGGCGAACACTTCATCGATGGAAAGGGCCACGATGACGGTCAGCGGCAGGTTGCCGACCCGGGAAAAGGTGTACAGGCGCTGTTGATGGTCGACACTCGACACGCTTTCGAAGGTACCACTGCGCTCCTGCAGCATGCGTACGACGTTGGGGCGGTTGGAGAAGCTTTTGCCGATGGCGTTTTTTTCCCGGTACGGTTTCTGCGCCAGGAGAATCCCGTCATCGTTGATGATGCCCAGCGTACTGCCGGTGCCGATGTCGAGGCTGCTGAACAGCTGGTCGAAATAGCTCATGCGCATCGACGCCACCGCGACCCCCAGAAACTCTCCCGTGGGAGAGGAAATGCGCCGGCTGAAACTGATGCGCCATTCGTCGTTGTCATCGCAGTCGCAGTGCGGTTTGAACGGTCGGCTGATAAACATGCCGGTGCCGCGATTGAAGACATGGGCCAGGAAATAATCGCGGTCAGCGAAGTTGCCCGGTTTCGGCTCGATCAATGATGAGTCGGCCAGCACGTCGCCGTGCTTGTCCAGCAGCAGGATGTCGCCCTTGTAGCGCGCGGTGGTGGAGCGCTCGAACAGCACCAGATGACGGATCTGCGGCGAAACCTGTTTCAGGTCGTCCCGTTGGGCGGCGGCGATCAGACCCTGCAAGGTCAAATCATAGAGCTCGACCGTACGCAGGACATCGGCATCGATCAGTTGCGCAATGGTAGTCGCGCTGCGTGTGGCGGTCTGCTGGGCGTAGGCGTGTTCGCGGATCAGCAGGTAAGTGACGATGCACAGGATCGAGATGACAGTCAGGGTGCTGCCGAGGATCACCATGATCTCGGGTCGCCCGGGCGGGCCTTGAAAATGCGGGGTGCGGCTTGCGGTCATAGGGCTGACGTCTGCTAGAGGGACGTTGTAAGCGTAGTTGCATAAACGTAGCAGCCGAGTGAATCGTTCCTGTTGCTCGAACGATTGATCGATGGCGTGGGCGTCAGTGAGTTTCGTTGCAAAAATTGCAATGAAGGTTGAGTCGCCACTATAAAAAAAGCCGCTGACAGCAGCGGCCTTGAAGACAACTTTTCAAAGGGAAGAGCCGAAGAAAAGTGTCGAGGGAAACGGGAGTGATCGGTGCAGATCAGCTGTCTTTCTCGGCCTGTGGCTGCGCCTGAGTGCTGGATGCTTGCGGGGCCTGGGCGTCTTGCGCAGCCTTGGCGGTCATTTCGATCTGATGCTCTCCGAACGTCGCAGCGCGTGCAGCGTTATGCGCGACGAAAGTCTGCGATTCTTCCGCCATCGCCAAGGGCGACAGGAACAAAGAGGACAAAACGAAAGCGCTGGCAATACCCATACTGTTGGACATCTTTAAAACCTTCTTGCTTGGCAAGTGCTGTTTGGTGCGGGCAAAGATAAGGATATGAGGCGAGGGGAAAAAGAGCGGATTCATGAAAGGACTGTTGCGGTACTAGCAATAGTGGGTTGAGCACACATTTAAGTGCACCTGAATCCAATGTGGGAGCGAGCTTGCTCGCGATAGCATCACCTCGGTTCCGAAGTTGCACCGAGTCGCCTGTATCGCGAGCAAGCTCGCTCCCACAAGGGAATGGGGTTTCAGACGGGCAGATGAATCCCGAAGGTATTCATCCCATGGTCACTGCGCACGAACACATCGCCGCCGTGCATCAACGCTATCGCCTTGACGATGGCCAGCCCCAATCCGTGATTGTGGCCGCTGTTGCTGCGCGAGGCATCGACCCGGTAGAAGCGCTCGAACAGCCGTGGCAGGTGTTCACGGGCAATCGGCGAACCGGGGTTGGCGACGCCGATGCTGACTTGATGCTCCTGGGCTTCGATCCGCACTAGAATCACCTGCCCGGGCGCGGTGTGCTGCACCGCGTTGTTCAGCAGATTGATCAACGCCCGGCGCAGATGAGCGATCTCGATCCGCACTTGTGCGTCACCACTGACCTCAACCCGGACCTGAGCGTCCTCGAGAATGAAATCCAGATACTCCAGGGTCGTGGCCACCTCATCGGCCAGCGAGGTTGAGGTGAGTTTGGTCGCCTTGCTGCCCTGATCGGCGCTGGCGAGGAACAGCATGTCGTTGATGATCGAACGCAGTCGCTCAAGCTCTTCGAGGTTCGATTGCAGCACTTCGAAATAATGCTCGGCAGAGCGTCCGCGGGTCAATGCGACCTGGGTCTGGCCGATCAGGTTGGTCAGTGGCGAGCGCAGTTCGTGGGCGACGTCGGCGTTGAACGATTCAAGGCGCGAGTAGGCTTGCTCGACCCGTTCCAGGGTCGAGTTGAACGAGCTGACGAATTGATCGAGTTCCGGCGGCAACGGTGACAATCGCAAGCGCCCTGAGCGCAACGGTGGGGCCAGGCGCTGGGCTTCCTGGGACAGTTTGATCAGCGGCTTGAGGCCGATCCGCGCCACCCAGTAACCCAATGCCGAGGCCAGCAGCACGCCGACAATCGCCAGGCTGATCAACGCGATCAGCAGTTGATGCTGGGTATGGAAAAACGTTTCGGTGTCGATGGCGATCATGAAGCGCAGTGGTGGGCGCTGGTCCTTGGCCGGGAATTCGCTGACCAGCACTTTCAGCGGATAGGGGCGATCCGGCAAATGCATGTCGCGGGTGCCCAGCGGCCCTTGGGCAAAGGCGCGGATCTGCGGTGTCAGGTTGCCGTATTCGTAGTGTGGATCACCGCTGATGATCCAGAATCTGATGCGCTTGTCTTCTTCGCTCAGCAGATTGAGCTTGTTGTTGATCTTCACCCAATGCTCGGGCGTGCCGTAACGGCCGACCGTGGATTCGAGCACGCTGTAGCGCGCATCCAGTTCGGCTTCCGGCAACAGGCCCAGGCCTTTGTCGACCTGTTGGTACAAAGCCCAGCCGATCAACAGAAAGACCAGAAGCGCCACCAGCGTAAACATCCCGCTTAAACGCAGCGCGATCGAGTTACCGGACACCACGGCTCTCCAGCACATAACCCATGCCACGAATGGTGTGCAGCAGTTTCTCTTCGAACGGCCCGTCGAGCTTGGCCCGCAGGCGTTTGATCGCGACTTCGACGACGTTGGCATCGCTGTCGAAATTGATGTCCCAGACCATTTCGGCGATGGCGGTTTTCGAGAGGATTTCACCCTGCCGGCGGGCCAGAACGCTGAGCAGCGAAAACTCCTTGGCGGTCAGGTCCAGCCGTGCACCGCCACGTGTCGCCTTGCGGCTGATCAAATCTATCCACAGGTCGGCGATGCTCACTTGCACTGGTTCATGGCCACCGCTGCGCCGGGTCAGCGCTTGCAGGCGTGCCACCAGTTCAAGGAAGGAAAACGGTTTGCCCAGGTAATCATCGGCGCCGTCACGCAGGCCTTTGATGCGATCTTCCACGCGCTCGCGGGCGGTGAGCATGATCACTGGTGTTTGCTTGCGCGCACGCAGAGCGCGTAGGACACCGAAGCCGTCCAGGCCCGGCAACATCACGTCGAGGACGATCACCGCATAGTCACTTTCCAGCGCCAGGTGCAGGCCTTCCACACCATCGCGCGCCAGGTCCACGGTGTAACCCTGTTCCGTCAGACCGCGGTGCAGATAATCCGCGGTTTTTTCCTCGTCTTCGATAATCAGAACGCGCATGACCCCGCCTCAGTCTGTGGTCGCCAGCGCCGTATCCGGTGCTGACGCTGGTGGGAGTGTGTGCCGATGGAATAGCCGCTCCAGCCACAAGTATATGACCGGCGTGGTGAACAGCGTCAGCGCCTGGCTCACCAGCAAACCGCCGACCACCGCGATCCCCAGGGGTTGGCGCAATTCGGCGCCGGTGCCGTAACCGAGCATCAGCGGCAGGGCGCCGAGCAGGGCGGCGAGGGTGGTCATGATGATCGGCCGGAACCGTGTGATACAGGCCTTGAAAATCGCTTCTTCCGGCGACAGTCCGCCATTGCGCTGCGCTTCGAGGGCGAAGTCGATCATCAGGATGCCGTTTTTCTTGACGATACCGATCAGCAGCACCAGGCCGATCAAGGCCATGATTGAAAAGTCCTGGCCGCAAATCCACAGCATGATCACCGCGCCGAGGCCCGCCGAAGGCAAAGTCGAAATGATCGTCAGCGGGTGCACGAAGCTCTCGTAGAGCACGCCGAGAATGATGTACACCGCCACCAGTGCCGCCAGAATCAGCCACGGCTGGCTGGCCAGCGAACTCTGGAACGCCTGGGCCGCGCCCTGGAAGTTGCCGCTGATGGCGGTCGGCATGCCGATGTCGGCCTTGGCCTGGTTGAGCATGATCACCGCATCGCCCAACGCCACGCCGGGGGCCAGGTTGAACGACAGGTTGGCCGCCGGGAACATCCCGTCATGAGCGATGGACAGCGGGCCGATGGTCGGCGCATCGAACCTGGCCAGGGCCGACAGCGGCACCATTTCCCCGCTCAGGGGCGAGCGCAGGTAGAAGTAATTGAGGCTCTCGGCCTTGCCGCGTTGCTTGGTGTCCAGCTCCAGGATCACGTTGTACTGGTTGACCTGGGTCTGGAATTCATTGATCTGGCGCTGGCCGAAGGCATCGTACAGGGCTTCGTCGACGTCGCTGGCGGTGAGGCCGAAACGTGCGGCGGCGCTGCGGTCGATGCTGATGTGGGTGATGCTGCCGCCCAGTTGCAGGTCGTTGGAAATGTCGCGGAAGGCCGGGTTGGCGCGCAGTTTTTCCGTCAGGCGCTGGGTCCAGGTGCTCAGGGTCGGGCCATCGTTGCTCTTGAGCACATATTGATACTGGGCGCGGCTCGGGCCGGAGCTGAGGTTGATGTCCTGGCCGGCGCGCAGGTACAGGACGATACCCGGCACTTTCATCAGTTGCGGACGAATCCGGTCGATGAACTGGCTGGCGGAGACATCGCGGTCGCTGCGTTTTTTCAGGGTGATCCAGAAGCGGCCGTTGGCGATGGTCTGGTTGCTGCCCGAGACACCGACGGAATGTGAAAACGTTTCGACTGCGGGATTGGCAGCGACGATTTCGGCCATCGCCAGGTGTTTTTTCACCATGTCGCCGTAGGAAATGTCAGCAGCGGCTTCGGTGGTGCCGAGGACGAAACCGGTGTCCTGGATCGGGAAGAAACCTTTAGGAATGAAGATGTAACCGGCGACGGCCAGACCCAGCGACAAAGCGAACACGCCGATCATCGTTTTCTGATGGGCGAGGGCGTGGCGCAGGCCTTTTTCGTACCAGGCCAACAGACGCTCACCAAAGCCCGGTTTGTCGTGGGCATGATGCACCGGCGCGCGCATGAACAGCGCGGCCAGGGTCGGCGCCAAGGTCAGCGACACCACCACCGAAATCATGATGGTCGAGGTGGCGGTCAGGGCGAATTCCTTGAACAACCGCCCGACCACGCCGCCCATGAACAGCAGCGGAATGAACGCTGCCACCAGCGAGAAGCTGATCGAAATCACGGTAAATCCGATCTCGCCAGCGCCTTTGATCGCGGCCTCGCGCATGCCTTCGCCGGCCTCGAGATGGCGGTGAATGTTCTCCACCACCACGATCGCATCATCGACCACGAACCCCACGGCGACCACAATCGCTACCAGCGTGAGGTTGTTCAGGCTGAAGCCCATCACATACATCAGCGCAAAACTGGCGATCAGTGACACGCCGAGCACTGCCGACACGATCAGTGTGGCCGACAGTTGGCGCAGGAACAGTGCCATTACCGCCACCACCAACATGATTGCAATCAGCAGGGTGATTTCCACTTCATGCAGCGAGGCACGGATGGTCTGGGTGCGGTCGATCAGCGTCTTGACCTGCACCGAGGCGGGGAGCATCGCTTCCAGTGCCGGCAAGGCGGCCTGGATGCGGTCCACGGTCTCGACGATGTTGGCGCCAGGCTGGCGGAAGATCACCAGGTTGACCCCCGGTTGCGAGCCCGCCCAAGCCTGGATGTAGGCATCTTCCGAACCGTTGACGACTTTGGCGACATCGCGCAGATGAACCGGTGCACCGTCCTTGTAGGAAACAATCAGCTGGCTGTAGTCCTCCGGGTGAAACAACTGGTCGTTGGTGGACAGGGTCGAGATGCTCGACTCCCCGTACAGCGCACCCTTGGCCAGATTGAGGCTGGTCTGCTGGATCGCCAGGCGGATGTCGGCGAGGGTCAGGCCGATGGCCGCGAGCTTGTCCGCCGAAACCTGGACGCGGATCGCCGGACGCTGCTGACCGGTGATGACGACCTGGCCTACACCGTCGACCTGACTGAGCTGACGGGACAACAGGGTTTCCGTCAGGTCACTGAGCTCCGGGCCGGGCATCAGCGAGGAGTTGACGCTGAGTATCAGCACCGGGCTGTCCGCGGGGTTGACCTTGCGCCAGGTCGGCAGGTTCGGCATGTCCTTGGGCAGCTTGCCCGCGGCAGTATTGATCGCCGCCTGCACTTCCTGGGCGGCGGTGTCGATGCTTTTGTCGAGGGTGAATTGCAGGGTCAGGTTGGTCGAGCCCAGTGCACTGCTCGAGGTCATCTGGGTTACGCCGGGAATGGCACTGAATTGCACTTCAAGAGGCGTGGCCACCGAGGAAGCCATGGTTTCCGGGCTGGCGCCGGGAAGTTGCGCGGCCACCTGGATGGTCGGGAATTCTGCCTCCGGCAACGGCGCTACCGGCAGGCGCGGAAACGCTATGACACCCAGCAGCACCAGGGCGAACGTCAGCAGGACCGTGGCCACCGGGTGGTCGATGCACCAGGCTGAAACCGAACCATGGCCCTTCATTGCGCCGCCTCCGATCGCACCACTTGCGGCGGCTCGGTCAGCACTTGCACGGTAGCGCCGGGCTTGAGCCGCGACTGACCATCGCTGACCAGTACATCACCCGGTTTCACACCCTTGATGATGTCCTGGCCGCTGCCTTGATAGACCATCTGCACCTGCACGGCTTCGACCTTGTCGCCATTGACCCGGTACACGAAGTGCTGGTCGAGGCCGCGTTGTACGACTGTCGGCGGCACCACCAGCGCATCTTTATCCAGGGCTGTCTGAATCTTTATCGTCACCAGCAGGCCCGGCCAGAGCTTCTGTGCGTCGTTGTCGAATTCGGCCTTGGCGCGGATGGTGCCGGTGTTGGCGTTGATCTGGTTGTCGATCAGGGTCAGGTGACCTTCGCCGAGCAGGTTGCCGGTTTCGCCGTCGGTGTCGGCACCGATGTAGGCCTTTACCTGAGTGTGTTGCGGGTCGTTGATCAGGCCTTGCAGGGTCGGCAGCATTTGCTGCGGCAGGGAGAACTCCACGGCGATCGGGTCGATCTGGGTCACAGTGAACAGGCCCTTGGTGTCGGTCATGCGCAGGAAGTTGCCTTCGTCCACCGTGCGAATACCGACACGGCCGCTGACCGGTGAGCGAATTTGTGTGTAGGAAAGCTGTACCTCGGCGGAATCAATCGAGGCCTGGTTGCCTTGGGCGGTGGCCTTGAGTTGGTTGACCAGGGCTTGTTGCTGGTCGTAGGTCTGCTTGGACACGCCGTCGTCGACACTCAGCAGCTTGTAGCGCTTGAGGTTGACTTGCGCCACTTGCAGTTGCGCCTGGCTTTCGCCCAGTTGTGCCCGGGCCTGGTCGAGACTGGCGCGGATCGACCGGTCGTCGATGGTGGCCAGCAGGTCGTTTTTTTTCACCAGTTGGCCTTCCTTGACCATGATTTTGGTGAGAATGCCGTCGATTTGCGGGCGGACTACGACGCTGTGCAGGGACAGCACAGAGCCGATGCCGCTGACGTAGCGCGGCACGTCTTTTTCGGCTACGGCGACCACGCGCACGGGGATGGCGGTGGGGGTGGCGAGTTTGGCCTTGGCCGGTTTGTTGGCGTACCACAGGCCCAGCGCTGCCAGGACGATCAGAAGGGCGACGAGCAGGGCGGATTTTTTCTGGATTCGCATGCGAGTGGGGCGCCGGGGCTGGGTAGACGGTTGGTATTTTCCTTTATAAACCTGTTTGCCGGTCAGGAGGGTGACGGCTAACTGACGGCGCTGTCAGTTTGGGGTTTGGCCTGGTCTTGGCGGCCTCTGGGCCGACCATGTTGTGGGTGACCGTGTACATATCCGTTTCTTCGGTAATGGCGGCTATCGGTTCCGCCCTTACGGCGGGTCACTTGGAAAAGCCCCAAGTAACCAAGGGCTCTTGCCCCTGACGTTCGGTGCCTCGCCTAGGCTCGGCATGCCCTCGCTCCGGTCTTGCTCCGTGGGCCCGCCGCCATCGGCCATCCATGGCCCAGAGTGTGTAAAAACTGGTTCAAACATCGTCGACACTAGCGCCGACGATGTTTGGCTGGCTAACTACACCTAAAGCGCTCTTCGTAGCTCCAGCCCGCTTTTAATGCCACCAGTAACGCTTCTCAGCTCGTCCATCGGGCAAAAC
>NZ_JBFUID010000066.1:0-31217 GCF_056402055.1 Pseudomonas sp. P4_C4
CACCATCGCGAGCAAGCTCGCTCCTACAGTGGTTTTGTGATTTTCAGTTATTGCGCGGTGTACGGCCGGACACGAAGTGGCTCACATCATTGAACCCCGGTGTCGACGCATGCCCCGGCGTCACCAGCGAATCGATGAACGCCTCATCCTCGGCCGTGATCTTCACCGCTTGCGCCTTAGTGTAGGCGTCCCACTGCGCTTCGGTACGCGGCCCGACAATGGCCGAGGTCACGGCGCTGTTGTTCAGCACCCAGGCAATCGCGAACTCGACGATGCCGACGCCGCGTTCCTGGGTGTATTGCTGGATTTGCTGGGCGATACGCAGGGATTCGACGCGCCATTCTGTTTCCAGGATGCGTTTATCCTGACGTCCGGCACGGCTGTCAGCGTCCGGTTTCACATCAGGCGCGTATTTGCCGCTGAGCACCCCGCGCGCCAGCGGGCTGTAAGGCACCACGCCCAGACCGTAGTTTTGCGCCGCCGTGATCTGCTCGGATTCAGCCTGGCGGTTGACGATGTTGTACAGTGGCTGGCTGATCACCGGCCGGTCAACGCCAAGTTTGTCGGCCACGCGAATGACTTCGGCGATGCGCCAGCCACGGTAGTTCGACAGGCCCCAATAGCGGATTTTGCCTTGGCGAATCAAGTCGCCGATGGCCGAGATCGTGACTTCCAGCGGCGTGTTGTGGTCTTCGCGATGCAGGTAATAGATGTCGAGGTAATCGGTGCCCAGGCGCGTCAGGCTGGCATCGATGCCGTTGAACAGGTGTTTGCGGCTCAGGCCGCTGCGGTTGGGGACGCCGTCCACGGGGCCGAAGCCGACCTTGGTCGCCAGCACCCATTCATGGCGGCGGCTGGCGATGGCTTCGCCGACGATCTCTTCGGAACGGCCGTTGGTGTAGACGTCGGCGGTGTCGATGAAATTGATGCCCTGGTCCCAGGCCTTGTCGATGATTCGCAGGGAATCTTCGGCGTTGGTCTGTTCGCCGAACATCATGGTGCCCAGGGTCAGGGTGGACACTTGCAGACCCGAATGACCCAGCGTGCGGTAGCTCATGAGCAAATCCTTTTACCAGTGGGAAAGGCTCAATCAGATACCAGAACAACTGCAGGGATCAAACTGAAATATCGAACACCGCAGATCAAACTGTGGGAGCGAGCTTGCTCGCGATGGCGGTTTTACATTCAACATCTGTGTTGACTGACACTCCGTCATCGCGAGCAAGCTCGCTCCCACATTGGATTTGTGTTGATCAGGCGCGCAGCGTGCGGGTCATGCGCAACGCCAACAGACTGCCGCAGACAATCACGCCCGCCAGCAGATATAGCGCCGCATCGGTCGAACCGGTGCTGTCCTTGACCCAACCCACCAGGTACGGGCTGAGGAAGCCGGCCATCTGCCCCATCGAGTTGATCAGCGCCAGGCCGCCCGCGGCGGCGCCGGCACTGAGCAGGGCGGTCGGCACCGGCCAGAACATCGGCAGGCCGGTGAGGGCGCCCATGGTGGCGATGGTCAGGCCGAGAATCGCGATGGCCGGGTTGGCGGCGAAGTTCACCGCAATCAGCAGTCCCAGCGCGGCCATCAACATCGGCACTACCAAATGCCAGCGGCGTTCTTTGCGCAGGTCCGCCGAACGGCCGACCATCAGCATGAAAACGGCGGCCAGCAGGTACGGAATCGCGCTCAACCAACCGATTACCAGGTTGTCGCTGAAGCCCAGGTTCTTGATGATCGACGGYAACCAGAAGTTGATCGCGTAGACGCCACTCTGGATGCAGAAGTAGATCAGGCCGAAGGCCCAGATCGCCGGGTTCTTGAATACCGCCAGCAGCGAATCGGACGTGCTTTTCGGTTTGTTGGCCAGATCGATAGCGTGGTCGGCTTCCAGTACCGAACGCTCGAACGGGGTCAGCCACTTGGCGTTGGCGTAGCTGTCGCTGAGCATGAAATAAGCCAGTGCACCGAGGATCACGGTCGGAATGCCTTGCAGCAGGAACATCCACTGCCAGCCGGCCAGACCGCCCTGGCCTGCGCCGAAGTGGTTGAGAATCCAGCCGGAGAACGGACTGCCGAGCAGGCCGGATACCGGGATCGCCGACATGAACAGCGCCATGATGCGGCCACGGCGGAAGGTCGGGAACCACTGCGAGAGATACAGCACCACGCCCGGGAAGAACCCGGCTTCGGCCGCGCCGGTGAACAGGCGCAGGGTATAGAACTCGGTCGGCGTGGTGACGAACAGCAGGCAGGTCGACAGGCTTCCCCAGGTGATCATCATCAGCGCAATCCAGCGCCGCGGGCCGAATTTGGTCAGCGCCAGGTTGCTTGGCACACCGCACAGCACGTAACCGATAAAGAAAATGCCTGCGCCGAGACCGTACACGGTCTCGCTGAACTTCAGCGCGTCGAGCATCTGCAGTTTGGCAAACCCAACGTTGACCCGGTCGAGGTAGTTGAACAGGTAGCAGATGAAAATGAAGGGGATCAAACGCAGGGTGATGCGCTTGTAGACGGCGTTTTTGTCGTCAGCGATGGCGTCGGACGCTACGGCGCTCTGTGTCATGGCGGCTCTCTCTTTATTATGATTTTTTGCGATGCAAAGGGTAACGTTGATCGCCCAGAGAGTCTCGACCACCCTCAGGGTGGCTGTCTTTGTGCCTGAGCACAGGGTTTGCAACCAAGGCCTGTGCGGGTGAACAACCCGTTCCATCACCGTCTTCAAGGATCACTTGCATGTTCGAACTCGATCACGACCTGGCCCAGGACATCGTCGACCGGGCGATGGCTATCCTGCCGTACAACGTCAACGTCATGGACAGCCAGGGCTTGATCCTGGGCAGCGGCGAGCCGGAGCGGGTCAACACCCGGCATGAAGGCGCGCAACTGGTGCTGGCCAACGGTCGCGTGGTGGAGATCGATGCGCAGACGGCGATTCATCTCAAGGGCGTGCAGCCGGGCATCAACCTGCCGCTGATGCTGGACCAGCGCCTGATCGGCGTGCTGGGCATCACCGGCGAACCCGAGCAACTGCGCACCTACGCCGAGCTGGTGCGCATGACCGCCGAGATGCTGGTGGGCCAGCGTAACCAGCAGGCCGAACAGCAATGGCGGCGCCAGCGCTGCGATGATCTGCTGGCGCTGCTGCTGAGCGAAGCCGGGGATGCTCCGCGACTGGTCGATGAAGCGCAGCAGTTGGGCCTCAAGCCACAAATGACCCGGGTGCCGTACTTGTTCGAGCTCGGCCTGGAACACGCTCCAGGGCAAACCGTCGAGGCACTCAGTGCCTGGTTGACCAGCCGTCACCCCGACAGTTGGTGTGTGAGCTCGGCCAAAACTTCATTGCTCTGGTGCCGGCCGGCCAGCCAGTCGGTCGAGAACGCGCGCTTGCTGGACAAGCTCGATGGCCTTGGCTGGAACATCCTGCGTATCGCCGTGGGTGGGCAAGCCGACGGGCTGGCAGGGTTGCGCCGCTGCTATCGTCGGGTCGGTGACTTGCTGGCCTATGGACGCGAAGTGCTGCCGCGCTCCCGATTGCTGACGCTGAACCGCTATCGGCTGCCGGTGATGCTCTGGCGCCATCGCAACGACGACGCCCTCGACGAACTGCTCAACCCACTGCGCAAGGTCATTGCCAAGGACAGTAACGGTCAGTTGCTCGCGACCCTGCGCAGCTGGTGCGAACACGATGGCCAGAGCCAGGCTTGCGCCGATGCGTTGGGCATCCATCGCAACAGCCTGCGTTACCGGATGGAGCGGATTGCCGAACTGAGCGGGGTTGATCCGTTGCGCCTGGACGGCATGCTGGCGTTGTACCTTGGCGTGCAACTGCTGCCCCAGACAGACACCCATCCATGAAGAACACCACTCACCTGTGGGAGCAAGCTCGCTCCCACAGGTAACGCGTCTGCCACGGGCTTTGTGGAAATGAACAATAATCCTCATCGCCGCTTGTGCAGCGGACCGGCGTTATTGTTCAAGGCGGCTGGCAGCATGTGGAGATTGGAACTGGAGAATTCCCATGAAAATCGTGATCGCCCCCGATTCGTTCAAGGACAGCCTCAGCGCTCAAGGCGTGGCCGACGCCATTGCATTGGGATTGGCGCAAGTCTGGCCTGATGCCCAACTGATCAAATGCCCGATGGCCGACGGCGGGGAAGGGACTGTCGAGTCGACTCTTGCCGCATGTGAAGGCGAACAGCGCCGCACCGTGGTTCGCGGGCCACTGGGAACAACGGTGGATGCCGCCTGGGGCTGGTTGCCGCAGAGCCACACCGCGATCATCGAAATGGCCGAGGCCAGCGGTTTGCAGTTGGTCCCGGTGGCGCAACGGGATGCGTGCATCAGTAGCACCTTCGGTACCGGGCAATTGATCCGCGCCGCACTGGATGCCGGTGCGCAACGGGTGATCCTGGCGATTGGCGGCAGTGCGACCAATGACGGCGGTGCCGGTGCCATGCAGGCCCTGGGTGTGAAACTGCTGGACGCCCGGGGGCAGACGCTGTCACCGGGCGGCCTCGCCCTTGCGCAATTGGCCCGCGTCGACCTGAGCGACATGGATCCGCGTCTGGCGCAGGTACGCTTCGACATTGCCGCCGACGTCAACAACCCGTTGTGCGGCCCCCACGGCGCTTCGGCGATTTTCGGCCCGCAAAAAGGTGCCTCGCCGGCGCAGGTCGAGCAACTGGACCTGGCGCTGGGGCACTTTGCCGACCATTGCGCGACAGCCTTGAACAACGACGTTCGGGACGAACCGGGCAGTGGCGCGGCGGGTGGCCTGGGGTTTGCCGCCAAAGCGTTCCTGGGGGCGCAGTTCAAGGCCGGGGTCGAGGTGGTCGCCGAACTCGTGGGCCTGGCCGAGGCGGTTGCAGGTGCCGATCTGGTGATCACCGGGGAAGGGCGTTTCGATGCGCAAACCCTGCGCGGCAAGACGCCGTTTGGTGTGGCGCGTGTCGCCAGCCAGCAAGGCGTGCCGGTCATCGTCATCGCCGGCACTCTGGGCGACGGTTATCAGGCGCTCTATGAGCACGGCATCGATGCTGCGTTTGCCCTGGCGAGCGGGCCGATGACCCTGGACCAGGCCTGTGCCGAGGCGCCGCGCTTGCTGCGTGAGCGGGCGACCGATATCGCTCGCGTATGGCGGATGGCCGTTCGCAAGCACTGACTCATCCCTGTTTTGAACGCCATGGTGGCGCGCTTCGTGATTTGAGATAGGGTTGTGGCTGGGAGCACCCGCGCGACAGGAGACAGACATGCGCTATTCAGCCTTGACCCAACGAATCGCCGGTGACGGAGCGGCGGCCTGGCAGATTCACGATCGAGCGCTGCAATTGCGCGAACAGGGCGTCGATGTCCTGCTGCTGTCAATTGGCGACCCGGACTTCGATACGCCACAACCCATCGTCCAGGCGGCCATCGCCAGCCTGTTGGCCGGTGATACGCACTATCCTGAAGTGCGCGGCAGTCGGGGGCTGCGCGACAGCATTGCCCGCCGACATCGGCAACGCAGCGGTCAGCCGGTGGATAGCGAGCATGTGATCGTCTTTCCGGGCGCGCAGTGCGCGGTGTATTCGGTGGCGCAATGCCTGCTCGATCCGGGCGATGAAGTGATTGTCGCCGAACCGATGTACGTCACCTATGAAGGCGTGATCGGCGCTTGTGCGGCCACGGTGGTCCCGGTGCCAGTGCGTCCGCAGAACGGGTTTCGCGTCGACCCGGCGGATGTCGCGGCACGGATCACGCCAAAAACACGCGCCATCCTGCTCAACAGTCCGAACAATCCATCCGGCGCCAGTCTGTCGTTGCCGATCTGGCAGGAGCTGGCAGCGTTGTGCATTCGTCATGATTTGTGGCTGATCAGCGATGAGGTCTACAGCGATCTGCTGTACGAGGGCGAGCACATCAGCCCCGCGAGCCTGCCGGGCATGGCCGAACGGACGGCGACGATCAACAGCCTGTCCAAGTCCCACGCCATGAGCGGCTGGCGGGTGGGCTGGGTGATCGGGCCGAAACCCATGGCCGGGCACCTGGTCAATTTGTCGCTGAGCATGTTGTTCGGCATTCCGGATTTCGTGCAGAACGCTGCGCAATTGGCGCTGGATGAAGACTTGCCGGAAGTGGCGATGATGCGCGAAGAGTATCGCCAGCGCCGTGACCTGGTGTGCGCAAGTCTGGGCCAATGTCCGGGCCTCAGGCCGATTCGCCCGGATGGCGGGATGTTCGTGATGGTCGATGTACGCCAGACCAGGTTGTCGGCCCAGCGCTTCGCCGAGCGATTGCTGGAGGGCTATGGCGTCTCGGTGCTGGCCGGAGAAGCGTTCGGGCCGAGTGCGGCGGGGCATATCCGGATCGGGTTGGTAGTGGATCAGATGAAGCTGGCTGATGCCTGTCGGCGGATTGCTTTGTGTGCGACGAATTTGCTGGAGGCGCGGCGGGCCTGATCGCCACAGCAAAAGATCGCAGCCTGCGGCAGCTCCTACAGGATTGATGTCCATCCACAAAACTGCGGTGAACCCGGTCCATGCAGGAGCTGCCGCAGGCTGCGATCTTTTGATCTTCAGCCTTTCCAAACCCCAGGATTCACCAAGTTCACAGGCCGTTCACCCGCCAGCGCCGCCAACAGGTTGTCCACCGCGCATCTGGCCATGGCCTCCCGTGTTTCATGGGTGGCCGAGCCGATGTGCGGTGTCGCCACCACGTTGTTCAACTGCAACAACGGCGAGTCCTGATTCAATGGTTCGCGTTCGAATACGTCCAGCCCCGCCGCGCGAATCCGGCCCGCACGCAAGGCTTCAATCAGTGCTGCTTCGTCCACCACTTTACCCCGTGAAATATTGATGAAGATGGTCTCGGGACGCATCAGGGCGAACTGTTCTGCGCCAATCAGCCCTTCGGTTTGCGCGGTCAGCGGCAACGTCAGGCAAACGAAATCGGCCTGTTGCAATAGCTCCGGCAGGCTTCGATAGTGCGCATTGAACCGCTGTTCCACCGCTGGTTTCGGTGACTGGCTGTGATAAATCACCGGCATGCCAAACCCGAAATGCCCGCGCTGGGCCAGCGCCTCGCCAATGCGCCCCATGCCAATGATGCCCAGGGTTTTACCGTGCACGTCGCTGCCGAAGTGCGTGGGGCCGATGTTGCGGGTCCAATTGCCTTCGCGAATCATGTTTGCCAACTCCACTACGCGCCGGGCCGTTGCCAGGATCAGCGCGAAACCAGTGTCGGCGGTGGTTTCTGTCAATACATCCGGCGTGTTGCTGAGCAGGATGCGCCGCTCGCTCAGGTAGTCGATGTCGTAGTTATCGACACCCACCGAGACGCTGGCAATGGCTTGAAGGTTGGGTGCCAGATCGAGCAATTCGGCATCCAGTTTCAGGCTGGCACCCAGCAAACCGTGGGCGCGGGGCAGGGCATCGCGCAGTTTGCCCAGGCCCTCGGCATCAAGGCTTTCGATCAGCGTCACTTCGGCCTGCTCGTGCAGGCGAGCCATCAGCAGCGGCGAGAGTTTCTTGTACAGGACGACCTGCTTTTTCATCTTCGGGATCTCAACTTCAATTCAGGAATGTGCCGTGGCGGTGCGCGTTACTGTGGCCGTGGGCCGCTCCCGATCGCTGGCGCCGGGCTTGAGGAAAATGGTCAGCAGCACCGAGAACATCAGCGCGCCGCTCATCAACAGGTACGAGGCGCCGGGCGAGCCGGTAGAGCTGTTCAGGTAACCGACCAGATAGGAACCGCCAAAGGAACCGAGGGCGCCCATGCTGTTGATCAGCGCCATGGCGCCGCCCGCGACGTTGGCCGGGAGGATCTCCGGAATGATTGCGAAGAACGGTCCGTAAGGCGCGTACATGCAGGCGCCGGCAATCACCAGCAGGGTGTAGGACCACCAGAAGTGTTCGGCACCCAAGGCGTAGGAACCATAGAAGGCAATCGAGGCAATCAGCAGTGGCGGCCAGACGAAACGTTTACGTTTTTGCAGCTTGTCCGAACCCCAGGACACCAGCAGCATGCCGATCACCGCCGCCAGGTACGGCAGCGCCGACAGCCAGCCGGCCTGAATCATGTCCATCTGCGCGCCGGCCTTGAGGATCGATGGCAGCCACAACACGAAACCGTACACGCCAATGCTCCAGCAGAAAAACTGCAGGGCCAGGATGATCACTTTGGGTGAGCGGAACGCTTCGGCGTAGTTCTTCACGGCCTTGATGCCGACCTGTTCGGCGGCCAGTGCGCTTTCCAGGTCCTGTTTTTCCTGATCGTTGAGCCACTTGGCTTGTGATGGACGATCATCGGCCAGGCGCCACCAGATGAATGCCCACAACACCGCTGGCAAACCTTCGACGATGAACATCCAACGCCAGCTGTAGTGTTGCACCAGATAGCCCGAGACCACCGACATCCAGAGCATGGTCACCGGGTTGCCGAGGATCAGGAAGGTGTTGGCCCGCGAGCGTTCGGCGCGGGTGAACCAGTGGCACAGGTAGATCAGCATCGCCGGCATCACTGCCGCTTCGACCACGCCGAGCATGAAGCGGATGACGATCAGCCAGTAGGCGTTGGAGACGATCCCGGTCAACGTCGCCAGGCCGCCCCAGAGGATCAGGCTGACGAAAATCAGCTTCTTCACGCTGTGTTTCTGCGCGTAGATCGCGCCGGGTACCTGGAAGAAAAAGTAGCCGAGGAAGAACAGCGCGCCGAGCATCGACGACAGGCCTGGTGTGATCATCAGGTCCGCCGCCATGCCGGACGCGGCGGCGAACCCATAGTTGGCGCGATCCAGATACGCCAGGCTATAGGTGATGAACACGATGGGCATGATGTACCACCAGCGGCGGGTGGCGAGCGTTGCGGTTTTCATGGTGGTGCTCCTGAGCTTGTTGTTTTTGTCGCAGCAGGTAACGGTTTGAATCTTCAGTGACTGTGCTGGCCTCATCGCGAGCAGGCTCGCTCCTACGTTGGATCTACGTTCGACACAAATCCTCTGTAGGAGCGAGCTTGCTCGCGATGGCGGCCTCAAATTCGCTGACCATTTCGGATCGGATCGGCAACCCCTCCATATCCCCCCGGCTCTGCACCGCACGGCTGCCAATCCAGTTGGCGCGTTGCACGGCCTCGACAACGCTTTGGTTTTCCAACAGCGCGCTGATCATGCCGACGGCAAACCCATCGCCGGCACCCACCGTATCGACCACAGTTTCCACCGGCACCCCAGCCACGAAACCTTGATCAAATTGTGTGCGGTAGTAAGCACCGTGCGGGCCAAGTTTGATCGCCACGGCTTCGGCGCCTTGGTCAAGGTAGAAGGAGGCGATGTCGGCCGGATCTTCGAAACCGGTCAGCAAGCGACCTTCGCTCAACCCCGGCAGCACCCAATGGGCGAGGGCAGCGAGGCGGTTGATCTCGGTGATCATTTGTTGCTCGCTGGCCCACAGGCTCGGGCGCAGGTTCGGGTCGAAGGACACACTGCACCCGGCCTCGCGCATACGGGTCATCAATTCGAACGACATCTGCCGCGCCGACTCCGACAGCGCCGGGGGAATGCCGGTGGCGTGCAGGTGTCGGGCCTTGAGCAATTGGGGCACGATCGAGTGCGGCGACAGGTGACTGGCCGCCGAACCACGGCGGAAGTACTCGACCACCGGATCGCTGCCATCGTCAGTGCGGGACTTGAGTTGAAAACCGGTCGGGTGGGCGGTGTCGATATCGACGTGGCGGCAATCCAGGCCTTCTTTTTCCAGGGTGTCGACCACGAACCGGCCCAGCGAGTCGGCACCGACACGGCTCAGCCATGCCACGTTGAAGCCCAGTCGGGAAAGGCCAATGGCGACATTGCTGTCAGCCCCGGCAATGCGTTTGTGAAAAGCGCCGACGCTGGCCAGATCACCCGCCTGCTCGGCGACGAACATCGCCATGGTCTCGCCGAAGGACAGAATATCGATCTCAGACATGAGCACTCTCCAGCTGCGATTGGCCGAGGTGGGCGAGGGCAGCGACGTGCTCGGTGGTCAGTTGCACCAGGTCATCGCCTTGCAGCGGATATTCCGCGGCCCGCATAACGCCCTGGGCCATGTGCTGCAGCAGGTGTTCCCACTGTTGCAAGTCACTGACGGCGGGCGCGATGGCCACCAGTTTGCCGTCGGCACGACGCGTGACCGCTTTGCAGTGCACATAACCGACGTGACGACCGAGCAACCGCGCGGCGCTGGCGGCGGACTGGTCCTGCCAGTGCCAATTGCCGATATCGAAGGTCATTTTGATCGGCAGCTCGTGCTGCTCGACGTCCGCGAAAAAACGCTGGAAGGGTTCAATGCGGCCGCCGTGCAGGGTCTGGTCGTTTTCCACCAGCAACTGCACGGCGCTCTCGCCCAGCACCCGGGCGAGGGTTTGCAGATCGCTGTTGTCGGTGAAATAGCCCAACGACACTTTCAGCCATTTGGCGCCGAACGCCTGGGCGCGTTGCAGGGCCGTGATCAGTTCGGGGTTGGGCCTGGATTGCCCGGCCAGCCATAGCTCCATTGGTGATGAATACACGCTCTGCAGGCCTTCTGCTTGAGTGGCATCGGCCAGTTGAGCGGGGTCCTCGATGGTCAGTAATTCTTCACGCCACTCAATGCGCGTGGCGCCGGCGGCGGCGAGAATCTCGATGAAGCTGCCCTGGCCGCGTTGACGCACAAGGTCGGCACCGTAGCTGGAAAGGCTGATGGAAACGGCTGGTCTGTTCATTGTTTTTGTACCTCTGAAACCGGTTTCATTTTTGTTCAAAAAAAATGGCTGTGAATTTGTGCTGTTCTTCGGGGCCCCTTCGCGGGCAAGCCCGCTCCTACAGTAGATTTGTGAATACAGGCCCATTGTAGGAGCGAGCCTGCTCGCGATGGCGCCGGAACATTCAACGAAAATTTCCAAGGGTCGACCCTCTAACAACCAGCCGCGCCGAAAAATCCAGCGTCCGCACCGCCCCGTCATCCCCGCGCAGCCGCTTGAGCAGACACTCAAACGCGCTGGCGCCCATCTCGGTGGTCGGCTGAGCGAGGGCGGTAATGCCGCTGCCCACCAACGGGTACCAATCCAGGTCATCGAGGGCGATCAACCCCACATCATCGAACAGGTTGCACTGGAGTTCACGCAACGCATGGGTGCTGGCCAGCGCCGCGATCCCGTTGGCGCAGAACAGCGCTTTCGGGCCGGGGCCAGGCGTGTCGAGGAAGGTTTTCAGTTGGGCGGTCAGTTCGCTGCCGGTTTCGATGTGCGTGCCGCGAAGCGCCGGGCGTTGCTCTATTTGCGCCTTGAAGCTGGTGACCCGCTCGATTCGCGAACTGGTGCCGTCGAACGGCTCGGTGACCAGCAACACATCGCGATAACCGCGCTCTTGAAGATGGGCGAGGGCCATCTCGACCGCCGCAGGGTTGTTCAGCCCGACCATATCGCTTTCGAGGTGCTCGACCTTGCGATCCACCAGTACCAGGGGCATTTCCCGGTGCAGTTCGTGCAATTGATCACGGTGATGACCGAGGGTGTTCACGATCAGGCCTTCGATGTTGTACGAGCGCAGCAGGGCCAGGTGCTGGCGCTCCTGCTCGTCGTCGCGGTCGGTGTTGCACACCACCAGGCTATAGCCGTGCTGACGGCAGGCGGTTTCCACCCCGTGCATCACGGCAATTGAATAAGGGTTGCGGATGTCGGCCACCAGCATGCCGATCAGGCGGGTGCGCCCGCGTTTCAGGCCGCGGGCCATCTGGTTCGGGCGATAGCCGAGTTCGGCAATTGCCTGTTCGATGCGCTGGGCAATGGCATCGGAGAGCAGAGCGCGATCATCGCCAATGAACCGCGAAACGCTGGCCTTGGAGACCTTGGCGTGTTCGGCCACGTCGAGCATGGTCACGCGGCTGCGCTGGGCGGCGGAGAAATCATTCACGGTCTGAAACCTTCTTATTGGATTTATAAGGTCGAGTGCTTCGTGAGATCGCACTGAAACCGGTTTCAGAAGACACCAAAAGTTAATTCGCCGTCAAGCCCCGGATGGTTTTTTGTCGAACAATCACCGACAAGTGGCGCTCAGGCCAACACGCTCAACCACGCAGAACCCAGCAATAACAGGCCCATGCAGCGATTGAAGCGTTGCATGGCACGGGGTGAGCGCAACCAGCGGCTTGAACCGGCACCGAGCAGCGCCCAGACCGCGAGGCATGGCAGGGAAACCAGAAAAAACACCAGCGACAAATACATCACTTGCACGGCGTGATGATCGCCAGCCCCGGCAAATACACTGACCACCGCCAGCGCCATCATCCAGGTTTTCGGGTTGATCAGTTGCAGGCTGGCGGCCCCCCTCCATCCGAGGCGCGCCTGGCTATGGCTGGCGGCAATGGCCGTTGTCGGGGCGCTGTAAATCTGCCAGGCCAGATAGCTCAGCCACGCCACACCGGCCCATTGCATGACGTTTTGCACCACGGGCCACGCAGTCAATGATGACCCGACCCCCGTACCCACCAGCCACACCAGGGTCGCCGCGCTGGCACAGGCGCCGACGATGATCGGCACAGCCGCGACCCACCCGTATCGAGCGCTGTTGCTCAGCACCAGAATATTGGTCGGGCCGGGGGTGATCGAGGCTACGAAGGCAAACAGCAGGAAAGGCAACAAAGTCGGGAACGAGGGCAGCATCGCGGGTTAACTCCGGTGAAGATCAGTGAAGTCGATCTTCACAATCCCGGGCTTATCTGTCTGGAAGATTTGAGCAGCGCTTGCGGTACAGCGCCGGCGTCAGGCCGTAGGCGCGCATGAACCAGCGCCCCAGATGGCTCTGATCGGCAAAGCCCAGCGCCATTGCCACCGCCGCCGGTTGTTCGCCACGGGCCAGCAGGCGGCGGGCGGTGGCCAGGCGCAGTTGCACCAGATACGCGTGGGGCGCCATGCCATAGGCAGCCTTGAACGCGCGGGTCAGGCGGAAGCGGTCGACGCCTGTGACAGCGGCCAGTTGATCGAGGCCGATGTCGTATTGCGCGTTGGCATGCAGGTATTCCCGGGCTTTCTGTGCCACTCGCGGCAGACGCGGGTCCTGGCCATCGCGGGCGCGCCAGTGCAAATGGCTGGTCAGGCGTTCGAGCAAACCGTCGAGGGCGGACTGGCGGACGATCTTCAGTTCACCGCGATGCAGGGTTTCAAACGCCAGGCTGGTGGCCTGGGCCAGGCGCGCATCGCTGGCCAGGGTGGCGGCGAAGCTCAGCTGGTTGTTGTCGGGGGCATGGTCGAACACGGCGCTGAGTTCGCGCTGCAACCACTGCGGGTCGAGGTACAACATGCGGTAGGTGAATCCGTCCGCGGTCGGCGCTTCACCATCATGGATATCGCCGGGCTCGAGCAAAAACACCTTGCCCGGCGTGCTCTGGTGCCTGGCCCGTCTGCAATTGAATTGCTGGACCCCTTGCTCGGTGACGCCCACCAGATAGCTGTCATGCCAGTGCGGATCATAGGCGTGACCTTCGAAATGCGCGCGCAGGGTCTCGATGCCGGTGTCGGCATCCTGGGCCAGATCGAGCCAGTTGTGAGAAGTCATGCTGCACCTGCACGGCGGATTGACCGACCCATTTAACGCTCGCGCCGTGGGTGATGACTAGAACGTTTGTGCAGCTTTCAGTTGAACAGCCCGGCGGCGATGTTGATCGAGAACCCGAGAATGGCCGTGTTGAACAGAAACCCGATCAGCGACTGCGCGAGCACGATCTTGCGCAAGTCACGGGTGGCCACCCCGACATCCGAGGTTTGTACCGCGACGCCGACGGTGAACGAGAAGTACAGGAAGTCCCAGTAATTGGGCGTCGTCAGGCCTTCAGCAAAACGCAGCGCCGGCTCTTTGCCTTCCCAGGTGTAAAACAGGCGCGCGTAGTGCACGCTGAAAATCACCCCGATCAGCAGCCACGAACCGATCACCGTCAGCGCTGTGAAGCCGTAATGCAGGAGCTTTCGGGTGGTTTCCAGGTCTTTGCTGCCGGCCAGTTCGAAGGTGATGGTCGCCAGGCTGGCCAGTGCCGCAATGCATACCACCAACAGCACCAGCCCGGCGTTTTCGTCTTCGATCTCGGCAATGCGCTTCACATCCGCCGCTTTGGAGCGCACAACGAGCCAGGACATCAGGAACAGGTAGGTCCAGACGCCGGCATTCCAGCCGAAGAGGATCTTGCTGATCAGCGAATCGGCCGGAACCAGAATGCCCACCGCGATGCCCAGCAGGATGGCGGCGGAGAGGCGAGGATGGGTGCGCGCGAGGAAGATCATGGAGGCTCGACGGGTTGGGGCTTTGCCAACACCTTAGCCCAGGTGACCCCAATCTTGAAATCACCGAGCCCCCCCTGTGGGAGCGAGCTTGCTCGCGATAGCGGACTGACAGTCAACACAGTCATCGACTGACAAGGCGCCATCGCGAGCAAGCTCGCTCCCACAGGGGCTGGTGTTGGGTCAGGTGTTTTTATGTCGCTTGCGCACCAACTTCATCACCACCACAAAAAACACCGGCACGAACACCACGGCCAGGGTCGCCGTGATCATCCCGCCGATCACCCCGGTGCCGATGGCTTGCTGGCTCGCCGAACTGGCGCCGGTAGCCAACGCCAGCGGCACCACGCCAAGAATGAACGCCAGTGAGGTCATGACAATCGGCCGCAACCGCAGGCGTGCCGCTTGCAGGGTTGCATCGATCAGGTCGTGGCCTTCGTCGTACAGGCTCTTGGCGAACTCGATGATCAGGATCGCGTTCTTTGCCGACAGGCCGATGATGGTGATCAGCCCGACCTTGAAGAACACATCGTTGGGCATCCCGCGCAAGGTTACCGCGAGCACCGCGCCGAGCACACCCAGCGGCACCACCAGCAGCACCGAGGTCGGGATCGACCAGCTCTCGTACAACGCCGCCAGGCACAGGAACACGATCAACAGCGACAGCCCAAGCAGGATCGGTGCCTGGCTGCCGGACAACCGTTCCTGCAACGACAACCCGGTCCATTCCTGGCCCAGGCCCGCCGGACCTTGCGCCACCAGCCGCTCGATCTCGGCCATGGCCTCACCGGTGCTGTGGCCCGGGGTCGGTTCACCGGAAATGCTGATCGCCGGGTAGCCGTTGTAGCGGGTCAACTGCGCCGGGCCCTGAGTCCACTTGGCCTGCACGAAGGCCGACAACGGCACCATTTTTTCGTGGGTGTTACGCACGTGAATCTTCAGCAGGTCAGCCACCTGACTGCGCTGGTCGCCCTCGGCCTGCACCACGACGCGCTGCATCCGCCCCTGATTGGGAAAGTCGTTGATGTAGGCCGAGCCCACGGCCGTGGACAGCACGTTGCCGACGTCGGCAAAGGACACACCCAGCGCGTTGGCCTGCTTGCGGTCGACGATCAGTTGCACCTGCGGTGCCTCGGCCAGGGCGCTTTCGCGCACGTTCATCAGAATCGGGCTTTTTTCGGCCGCCGCGAGTAGGTCGGTGCGAGCCTTCATCAACTTCTCATGACCGAGGCCGCCGCGATCCTGCAGGCGAAATTCGAATCCGCTGGATGTACCCAGGCCATCCACGGGCGGTGGCAGTACGGCAAATGTCACCGCGTCCTTGATCTGGCTGAGGGCAACGTTGGCCCGGTCGGCAATCGAGCTGGCCGAATCGTCGCTGCCACGCTCGGACCAGTCTTTGAGCGTGCTGAACGCCAGCGCCGCATTTTGCCCGCTGCCGGAGAAGCTGAATCCGAGAATCACCACGCTGTCACGAATGCCCTGTTCCCCGGCGTTGTGCGCTTCAACCTGTTCGGCCACCTGTACCGTGCGGTTCTTGCTCGCGCCCGGTGGCAACTGGATGTCGGTGATGGTGTAACCCTGGTCTTCCACCGGCAGGAACGAGGAGGGCAAGCGACTGAAGGCCAAGCCCAGACCGATCAGCAGCACGCCGTAGATCAGCAGGTAGCGCCCGGTGCGTTTCAACGCGTAGGCCACCCAGCCCTGATAGCGTTCGGTCAGTTGCTCGAAGCGGCGGTTGAACCAGCCAAAGAAGCCGGTCTTTTCGTGGTGTTCGCCTTTGGCAATCGGCTTGAGCAACGTCGCGCACAGGGCCGGGGTCAAGGTCAGGGCGAGGAACGCCGAGAACAGGATGGACGTGGCCATCGACAGCGAGAACTGCTGGTAGATCACTCCGACCGAGCCCTGCATGAACGCCATCGGAATGAACACCGCGACCAGCACCAGGGTGATGCCGATGATGGCCCCGGTGATCTGCCGCATGGCCTTGCGCGTGGCTTCCTTGGGTGACAAGCCCTCGGTGGCCATGATCCGCTCGACGTTCTCCACCACCACGATGGCATCGTCCACCAGAATGCCGATGGCCAGCACCATGCCGAACATGGTCAGCACGTTGATCGAAAATCCAAGCGCCAGCATCGTTGCAAAGGTGCCCATCAGCGCCACCGGCACTACCAACGTCGGAATCAGTGTGTAGCGGATGTTTTGCAGGAACAGGAACATCACCGCGAACACCAGCAACATCGCCTCGCCGAGGGTGTAGACGACCTTGGTGATCGAGACTTTGACGAAGGGCGAGGTGTCGTATGGGATCTTGTATTCGACGTTCGCCGGGAAGTAGCGCGACAGCTCATCCATCTTCGCCCGCACCAGGGTCGCGGTGTTCAGGGCGTTGGCACCGGGCGACAACTGCACGGCGACGGCGGTGGACGGCTTGCCGTTCAGGCGCGTGGAAAACTGATATTCCTGGCTACCGATCTCGACCCGCGCCACATCGCTGATGCGCACGGTCGAGCCGTCCGCATTGGCCTTGAGGACGATGTCGGCAAACTCTTCGGGGGTCGACAACTGACCCTTGACCAGAATGGTTGCGGTGATTTCCTGGGTGGTGCGGGTCGGCAGATCGCCGATGCTGCCTGCCGACACCTGGGCGTTTTGCGCGACGATGGCGGTGTTGACGTCCGCCGGTGTCAGGTTGAAGGCGAGCAGTTTCTGCGGGTCGATCCAGATCCGCATCGCCCGTTCGGCGCCGTACAGCTGCGCCTTGCCGACGCCGTCCAGACGCTTGACCTCGTTCATCACGTTGCGCGCCAGGTAATCGCTGAGCGCCACGTCGTCGAGTTTGCCGTCGCTGGAGGTGAGGGTGATCAACAGCAGGAAACCGGAGGAGACTTTCTCCACCTGCAAACCTTGCTGGATCACCGCTTGTGGCAGGCGTGACTCCACGGCTTTCAGGCGGTTCTGCACATCGACCTGAGCCAGTTCCGGGTTGGTGCCCGGCTGGAAGGTGGCCTTGATGGTCGCGCTGCCGAGGCTGCTCTGGGATTCGAAATACAGCAGGTGATCGGCGCCGTTGAGCTCTTCCTCGATCAGGCTGACCACGCTCTCGTCCACGGTTTGCGCCGAAGCGCCCGGGTACACCGCGTAGATTTCGATTTGTGGCGGCGCGACATCGGGGTATTGCGCCACCGGCAGTTGTGGAATGGCCAGCGCACCGGCCAGCAGGATGAACAGGGCAACCACCCAGGCGAACACCGGGCGGTCGATAAAGAACTGCGGCATAAAAAAGCGTCCTGCTTACTGACCAGTCACCTGGGCAAGTGGAAGAGGGGTGTCGTCGATCTGCACTTTCTCGCCGACGCGGGCGTGCTGCAGGCCCTCGATGACGATGCGGTCGCCTGCTTTCAGGCCGCTGGTGACGATCCAGCGATCGTTCTGCACGGCGCCCAGTTCGACCGGTTGCTGGCCGACCCGCTGTTCGCCGTCGAGCAGCAGCACCTGGGCGATGCCGGCGCTGTCGCGCTGGATGGCCCGTTGCGGCACGCTGATGCCCTGCCGGTTGACCGCTTGTTCCAGGCGCACGCGCACGAAACTGCCCGGCAGCAAGTCAAGGTCGGGGTTGGGGAACTCACTGCGCAGAATGATCTGGCCGGTGCCCGGGTCGACGCTGATGTCGCTGAACAGCATTTTGCCCGGCAGCGGGTAGAGGCTGCCGTCATCCTGAATCAGCGTGGCCTTGGCCTGGTCCTGGCCGACCTGCTGCAACTGGCCGGAACGGAAGGCGCGGCGCAGCTCGTTGAGTTCACGGGTGGACTGGGTCAGGTCGGCGTGAATCGGGTTCAATTGCTGAATCAGCGCCAGCGGCGTGGTTTCGTTCTGCCCGACCAGCGCGCCTTCGGTGACCAGTGCGCGACCGATACGCCCGGAAATCGGCGCCGTGACTGTGGCATAACCGAGGTTCAACCGGGCGCGCTCCACCGCCGCCTTGTTGGCGGCGACGTCGGCGGCGGTCTGCCGTGCGTTGGCCCGGGCGTTGTCGTAGTCCTGACCGCTGATGGCCTTGTCGTCGATCAACTGGGCGTAGCGCTGTTCCTGCAATCTGGCCTGGAACGCGTTGGCCTCGGCCTTGCGCAACGCCGCTTCGGCGCTGTCCAGGTCAGCCTTGAATGGCGCCGGGTCGATGCGGAACAACACATCGCCATGTTTCACGTCACTGCCTTCACGGAAGGTCCGCTGCAGGACCACGCCGGCCACGCGGGCACGCACTTCGGCCATGCGCGGCGCAGCAATCCGTCCGCTCAGTTCACTGCTGATGGTCAGTGGCCGCGCTTCGATGGTCTCGATGCGAACCGTGGCCAGCGGCGCCTGTTCCTCGGCATTCGTGGACTTGTCACACGCACCCAGTGTCAACGCCAGAGCAATCAGACTGAGCCTGGCAAGCAGATTCTTTGACATGTAATACCCCAATAAAGACTCCCAGCATCCTACTGGGCGACGGCGAGGGTAGCGGTGAAGCTTTGTTGGTGCTGTGTGAAATTGTGTAAGGGTTTTACTCAGGTGTGCGTGAGGGCGTATATCCTTCAGTCCTTGATTTCTATTGCGCCAGATAGATTGCTATCGCGAGCAAGCTCGCTCCCACAGGGATTTGATGTGAACACAAATGTTGTGAACACCACCGGCCACTGTGGGAGCGAGCTTGCTCGCGATGGCGGCGTATCTGGCGCCAAAGCACTTTCTGGAAACACCCAATGCCCAACATCCTCCTGGTCGAAGACGACACCGCCCTCGCCGAACTGATTGCCAGCTACCTGGAGCGCAACGGTTATTCCGTCAGCGTGATCGGCCGTGGTGACCATGTGCGCGAACGTGCGCGGCTCAATCCGCCGGACCTGGTGATCCTCGACCTGATGCTGCCTGGCCTTGACGGCTTGCAAGTCTGTCGCCTGCTGCGCGCCGATTCGGCGACCCTGCCGATCCTGATGCTCACCGCCCGCGACGACAGCCACGACCAGGTCCTGGGCCTGGAAATGGGTGCCGACGACTACGTCACCAAACCCTGTGAGCCGCGGGTGCTGCTGGCCCGGGTGCGAACCTTGTTGCGCCGCAGCAGCCTCAGCGAGCCGCAGACCGCCAATGACCGCATTCTGATGGGCAACCTGTGCATCGATTTGTCCGAACGCACCGTGACCTGGCGCGAGCAATTGGTGGACCTGTCCAGCGGTGAGTACAACCTGCTGGTGGTGCTGGCCCGGCATGCCGGTGAGGTGTTGAGTCGCGACCAGATCCTGCAACGCCTGCGCGGCATCGAGTTCAACGGCACCGACCGTTCGGTGGACGTAGCGATTTCCAAGTTGCGGCGCAAATTCGACGACCACGCCGGCGAGGCGCGCAAGATCAAGACCGTGTGGGGCAAGGGGTACTTGTTCAGCCGTTCCGAATGGGAATGCTGAGCCGATGTTCAGAATCCTCTTTCGTTTGTACCTGGTGACCATCGTTTCATTCAGTGCGGCGATCTATCTGGTGCCGGATCTGGTGGTCAAGGTGTTCCACGAGCGCTTTGTCACCTACAACCTCGATTACTCCCGCGGGTTGCAAACGCTGATCGTCAAACAGTTTCACGCAGCACCGGCCGAGCAGTGGACAGCCCTGGCGGCTGAAATGGACAAGGACTTCAATCCACTGCACATCGTGCTCAGTGGCAATGACGACAGCAGCCTGACGCCTGATGAACAGCAGCGCTTGCGCCGCGGCGAGAACGTCGTGCGCGTCGGAGACTGGGGCTGGCGCACGCTGGCGGTCGCACCGCTGAATGAGCGCACCGTGGTGCAAATGGTCGTGCCACCCGATCCGCTGGACGTCAACCTGTTGTACTGGAGCATCAACGTGCTGATCGGCGCGACCATGCTCGCGTGTCTGTTGCTGTGGCTGCGCCCGCACTGGCGTGATCTGGAACGCCTCAAGGGCGCGGCCGAACGCTTTGGCAAGGGCCACTTGAGCGAGCGCACGCAAATTTCCCCGAGTTCCAACATCGGCAGCCTGGCCAGCGTTTTCGACACCATGGCCGGCGACATCGAGAACCTGCTCAACCAGCAGCGGGACTTGCTCAATGCGGTGTCCCACGAGTTGCGCACCCCACTGACGCGCCTGGATTTCGGCCTGGCGCTGGCGCTGTCCGACGACTTGCCGGCGGCCAGTCGCGAGCGCCTGCAAAGCCTGGTGGCGCACATTCGGGAACTCGATGAATTGGTGCTGGAGTTGCTGTCCTACAGTCGCCTGCAAAACCCGGCGCAACTGCCGGAGCAGGTCGAGGTGTCGCTGGATGAGTTCATCGACAGCATCCTTGGTAGCGTCGATGAAGAGCTGGAATCCCCGGAAATCGTCATCGACGTGCTGCTGCACGGCCAGCTCGAACGCTTCAGCCTTGACCCGCGCCTGACCGCCCGTGCCCTGCAAAACCTGCTGCGCAACGCCATGCGCTATTGCGAAAAACGAATCCAGATCGGTGTGCAGGTGTATGCCGGCGGCTGTGAGATCTGGGTCGACGATGACGGCATCGGCATTCCGGATGACGAGCGTGAGCGGATCTTCGAGCCGTTCTACCGCCTCGACCGCAGCCGCGACCGCGCCACTGGCGGATTTGGTCTGGGGCTGGCGATCAGCCGCCGCGCACTGGAGGCGCAGGGTGGCACGCTGACGGTGGAAGCCTCGCCGCTGGGTGGGGCGCGCTTTCGCTTGTGGTTGCCGACTTCGGCTTGATTACGACGAGCGGCAGCTTCTTCTGTCAGTTTTGACAGTAGCAAGACGCTGCGCTTGCGCGTTTCATTGGTCTGCGACCTCAAGAGAAGGCGGTAGGCTGGAGGAGAAGAATGAACGCGCCAACAATAAAAATCAGCGGGCGAGGCACGATCAGTGCAATCCGGGACGTCAAAGTCGAGAGTGTGTCGACAAAATTCGCGATGGTCCTGCCCGATGGCGGCTATAGCAGATTGGCGATCAGGATTGGACCCAACATCACCGCAGAGGGTCGCGCCTGTTTTCTTGTTGGCGATGCAGTGAAATATACGATGTCGAAGGGGGCTGACGGAGAGCTGCCGAGGGCACACGACCTTGAGAGGGTGGGCGTCGATATCTGGACAACTTGATGGCTTGCGGGGTCTTTTTCGATCCCGCAAGCCATTGTCTGTGCTTCAAGCGCTCAACCGACTGCGCAACAACTTCGCCATCTCCTCCAGATCCGTCATCGGTTGATGCCCGATCAGCATCCAGGCGTGTTCCATGTCAGCCCAATACACGATGTTCAGCTCGCGCCGCTGTTCCCGGGCGAAATGGCGGCTGCCGCTGTTGGAGCGGGTGACGCACAGCGCCATGGGGCCGTGCGCCGGATCGAGGTAGGTGATCTGGGCGATCGGCACACCGTCGTACTCGAGGATTTGCGCGCGCTTGAACTCGGCACGTGGCAGGCTCAGTTTTGCCGGCGCGAGGTCCAGGCCCAGGCGCGCATCGATGGTCCGCAGTTGTGCCCGCTGGGCGGCCTCATCAGCGGGTAAATGATCCAGGGTTTCCGGCACGTAGAGCGCCATGTAATCGGCCACCAGGCCGCGCCAGTTGTGGGTCTGCTGGCTCGCTTGCCAGCCGAGGAACAACCGGTCCGCCAGCACGCCGCCGGCCAACAGTGCGGCCGCGGCGGCAAGGAACCAGCGCCGGTTGAGCCCGGGGCGGACGGGCGAGGGCATCGTCGCGAGCATGGCTTGCAGACGATCCACCGGCGCCTGCCGGGCCAATTCATCGTAGGCGTCCTTGAACGGCAGGCTGCTGCGATCCAGCCATTGCAGGCGCAGGCCGAGCATCGGGTCGGCGATGATGGCCGCGTCGATGTGCGAGCGCTGCTCGGCATCGAGTTGGTTGTCGAGGTAAGCCACCAGTTGTTCGTCCGAGGTTCTCGCGCTCATCAATGTTCTCCTCGGTAAGGGTGCGGCACCGTGTGCAACGGTGGATATTCGGCCAGTTTCGCCCGGGCGGCGGCCAGGCGACTCATCACCGTGCCGATGGGCACTTGCAGCACGTCGGCGACTTCGCGGTAGGACAAGCCCTCGACGTAGGCGAGAAACACTGTTTCGCGCTGGGTCTCGGGCAACGCATCGACGCGACGGATGACCTGTGCCGCCAACACATGGGTCTGGGCCACGGATTCACCATCGAACGACAAGGCCTCATCGGCATCCACCTGACCCTGACCCTGACGCACCCGCTGGGCGCGGATTTCGTTGAGCCAGATCGAATGCAGAATGCTCAGCAGCCAGCGGTCCATGCGCGTTCCCTCCACGAATTGCCCGGCCCGCTCCAACGCCCGCACGCAGGTGGCCTGCACCAGGTCATCGGCAACATGCCGTTGACGGGACAACAGCAGGCCGTAGCGCCATAAACGCGCCAGATGCTGGTTCAGTTCCGTTCGTATTGTCTGATCGCTGGCGATGGCGACCTCCGTCCGCTCAGGTTTTCAGGTTTTCGATGAGTCGTTGATGGCTTCGGCCAGGTCCTGGTACTCCTCGCATTGAGTGCTGCCGCAAATGGATTTGATCTGCTGCAGTTGTTCCTGCGCGAGATCCAGCCGGCCTTTGATCACATAGGCCTCGCCGAGGTATTCGCGGACTTGCGCGTATTGCGGGTCGAGCTTCACCGATTGCAGGTAATAGCCGATGCCTTCGTCGGTGCGTCCCAGTTTACGCGTGGCGTAGCCGCGATAGTTCAGTGCTTTTGCTGTATTTGGCTGTTTCAGCGTGTCGAGCAGGGCCAGGGCCTCTTCGTAACGTCCGTCCTTGGCCAGTTGCCAGGCATAGTTGGTGCGGTCTTCGTCCGGCACCAGGTTGCTGGCCTGCCTGACGCACCGATTCGATCGGGTATCCAGCACTTGACCTTTCGGGCAGGTGGGTCTGGTGGGCATGTCGTCACCGCCGCCGCCACCGTTGGCCAGGACGAGGGAGCCGGACAACGCAACGGTCAGCAACAGCGGGGTCATCAGAACGGCAAAACGAATATTCATGGGCTTTGCTCCACAGGTTCAGGCGTTTCAGATCAGGTCGCGCCCCGCCAGAGGCAGCGCAAGGTTGAGCCAGCCAACGGCTTGAACAATTGAAGGGGCCTGACTGCCCCGGCAATCTCATGCTCATGGTTGATGTCATGAGAACACCGCAGCATGAACAATTATTCACTGCGATCTTGCGTTGTTTTCAAGGAAAGCTCATATCGGGGCGCAGGCATGGTTTTGTGCCTTACACAGCTTTATGTGCGCTGAAGATCCCTGTGGGAGCGAGCTTGCTCGCGATGCGGAGTGTCATTCAACTTTGATGTCGACTGATACACCGCTATCGCGAGCAGGCTCGCTCCCACATAGGAATTTCGTCGAATACAAGATCTGGGCGGTGCTCCAACGAAGCATGGTGACGAGCTATCAACCCAGCGGACGAATCGGTGTGCCCGCCGCCCAGGCTTGAATGTCCTCGATCATTTGCGAGAAAAACAGCTGATAGTTCTGTTGGCTCACGTACCCGACATGGGGTGTTGCCAGCACGTTGTCCAGGGTCCGGAACGGATGGTGCGCAGGGAGCGGCTCCTGCTCGAAGACGTCCAGGGCGGCACCGGCCAGCCGTTGTTTCTGCAGCGCCTTGATCAGTGCCGCTTCATCGACAATCGGTCCGCGAGCGGTGTTCACCAGCAGCGCCGTGGGTTTCATCCAGCCCAATGCTTGCGCGTCCACCAGGCCCCGACTGCGGTCGCTGAGCACCAGGTGCACCGACAGCACGTCGGCCTGTTCGAACAGTTCCTGCTTGCTGACATGGGTCACACCGACTTGTGCTGCTCGTTCGGCCGTGAGGTTTTCACTCCAGGCGATCACGCGCATGCCGAACACCTGACCGAACTGCGCGACGCGCTGGCCGATGCTGCCCAGGCCGAGGATGGCCAGCGTCTTGCCATGCAGGTCGCCTCCCAGGCCTTGTTGCCATTGGCCGGCACGCAGGGCATTGGCTTCGACCACCAGATTGCGGGTTGCGGCCATGATCAGCGCCCAGGTCAGCTCCGGTGCGGCGTGTTTGTAGCTGTCGGTGCCGCTGACCTGTATGCCCCGCGCGGCGGCGGTTTTCAGGTCCAGGGCGGCGTTGCGCATGCCGCCGGTCACCAGCAGTTTGAGCTTCGGCAGGCGGCGCAGCAGGTCTTCATCGAAACGGGTGCGCTCGCGCATCACGCAGATCACCTCGAACCCGGCGAGGCGCTCGGCCAGGGTTGGGTTATCGGAGGGGTAATCATGGAGAAAACTCACCTGGCCGACGCTGTCCAGCGCCGACCAGTCCACCACATCCCGCGCCACATCCTGCCAATCATCAAGCACTGCAATCTGCACAGGCATCAGCCTTTCCTCTTCAACGCACGGGGTTGGTCTTGTTCAGCCAGGCGAGCAGGGCCTGGTGGAATTGTGCCGGTTCTTCCATCTGTGGCGCGTGGCCCATGCCAGGGAATTCGACCAGCGTGGACTGGGGAATCAGCTTGGCCACCTGTTTGCCGAGGACCTCGTAGTGCCCGAGCTTCGCCTTGATTTCGGGGGAGGCGATGTCACTGCCGATGGCGGTAGTGTCGGACGTTCCGATCAACAGCAGGGTCGGCACTTTCAGGTCCTTGAATTCGTAGTACACCGGTTGGGTGAAGATCATGTCGTAGATCAGCGCCGAGTTCCACGCGACTTGCATATGCCCCGGGCCTTTGTTCAGGCCGGCGAGCATGTCGACCCAGCGATCGAATTCCGGCTTCCAGCGGCCGCCGTAATAGGTGGTGCGTTCGTAGTTGCGGATACCGTCGGCGCTGAGTTTGAGTTCGCGTTCGTACCATTGGTCAACGGTGCGATAGGGCACACCGAGGGCTTTCCAGTCTTCCAGGCCGATGGGGTTGACCAGCGCCAGTTGCTCGACCTGTTCGGGGTATTGCAAGGCATAGCGGGTGGCGAGCATGCCGCCGGTGGAGTGCCCCAGCAGGGTGGCTTTCTGGATGCCCAGGGCCTTGAGCAATTGCTGGGTGTTCGTCGCCAGTTGCTGGAAGCTGTACTGATAGTGCGCCGGTTTGCTGGAGGTGCAGAAGCCGATCTGGTCCGGGGCGATGACTCGATAACCGGCGTCGCTGAGGGCTTTGATCGAGCTGTCCCAGGTGGCACCGCAGAAATTCTTGCCGTGCATCAGCACCACGCTGCGACCATTGGCCTTGCCGTGGGCGGCGACGTCCATGTAACCCATTTGCAGGGATTGGCCCTGGGATTCAAAGGCGAAGTGCTTGAGCGTGTAGGGGTAGTCGAAACCTTGCAATTGGGGGCCGTATGCCGGTCCTTCGGCGTGGGCGATAATGGGCAGGGTGGCGGTCAGCAGCAGGCCGGGTAACCAGCGGGAGAGAGGGCGTGACATGGGAGAGCTCCATAGAAAATCCGCATGCTGGGTCGACTCGATTAGGGCGACATTAAACACAGGCAATCGCTGCCCTTGATGGTTCAACCCATCCAGTACAATGTCGCCATGGCCAGCACGCCGTAGCGGGCGCCTTTGGCCAGGGTGACGATCAGCAGGAAGCGCCCCAGCGGTTCGCGCATGACCCCGGCGACCAGCGTCAGCGGATCGCCGATCACCGGCAACCAGCTGAGCAGCAATGACCAATGGCCGTAGCGTTGGTAATGCAGCCGGGCTTTTTCCAGGTGTCGGGGGCCTACCGGAAACCAGCGCCGGTCGCGGAACCGCTCGATCCCGCGCCCCAGCCACCAGTTAAGCAGCGACCCCAGAACGTTGCCGCACGTTGCCACTGCCAGCAGTGCCCAGAGCCAATACCGATCGCTGAGCAACAGTCCCACCAGCACGGCTTCGGATTGCAACGGCAGCAGCGTGGCGGCACCGAATGCCGCGAAAAACAGCCCGAGGTACGCGCTGGACATCAATGGGCGGGGTAATCCGCAACCACCACGTCAGTGCCATCCTTTTTCAGGCCAATGACCTGATAGGCATCGCTCATGCCGTCCATTTCCATGCCGGGCGAACCCATGGGCATGCCGGGGGCGGCGACGCCCAGCAGATCGTCGCGCTTGCTCAGGGCCAGGACCTGGTCGGCCGGGACATGACCCTCAACGAATTTGCCGTTGATCAACGCGGTGTGGCACGACGCCAGGCGCGGCGGCACACCATGCTGTTGCTTGAACTCACTCATGTTGGCTTCGACGTGGTCTTCGACCTTGAAGCCATTGGCCTGCAGATGAGTGATCCATTTTTTGCAGCAGCCACAGTTGGCGTCGCGATGAACCTCGATCGGGATGAGGTCGGCGGCCTGGGCCAGGGAGGACATGAACAGGACGCTCAGGGCGATCAGACGCAGAGGGTTTCGCATGGGTTCGTCTCGGCTAACGGGCAAAAAAACGCATTTTGACCCTTTTTATTGGTCGGGTATTCAAGGAGTGTTTCTAATTGCTACAAAGATCCGCTGTTAGATGATGGTAGATCATCGCTGTCAGGCAGATGAGGGGCGCATTACAAAATCGTCAGGTTGAAATGCCGAGGATAAGTATCGGTGTTGATGAAAACCAACTAGTCGTCATGTAAGAAAAGTCTGAAGGACCATTCTTCAAGGTGCTAATACCCAATAAACAAGAAGTTTTACAGCATGTATCTGAATTGTACGAGAATTGTTAAAACTCCGAATTAAAGTTTGGTGGCCTCAAGTGCTCCGGCCGATACTCCTGACCTCCTAACTTGGTCAAGCAAGGAGTTTTCAATGACTATCGGTTATACCGGCGCCTGGACTGCGAAAGCGGGCCTGTTGGTTCGAGATACCGCCAGCAGATCAAAGCCTGTTCCCCAGAGCGTCAAGGTCAGGCAGATGCTTGACCTGGTGGGCAACAATCCAGTCGAGCTGGATACRGTCAAGATGGACAAGATGAAATTGCGCAAGCAGATGAAGGGTTTTGATCCTACTGATATTTCAGTCAAGTCCATGGGCAGTCTCAGTGTCTTTCTGAAAGAGCGGGGCCTGATCAGTGATGTGACGGCGGTCACGTTGAGCAATGCCGGTGACAAGTTCGACCGGTTTGGCATCAAGGACCCTGATGCGAAGTTCAATGCACTGGAATATTTCGCTACGCAACTGGAGAACATCCAGAATAACAATCTCAAGGGTAACAAGTACGCCAACTACCTGGTTCCCGAGTTCAAAAAAGCGATCTACGTGCTGCAAAACCTGGAAACCTACGGCAAGAACAACGGCCCCATGGTGAGGCCCGGCAGTGTTCTCTCGGAAGAGGCCTGACGCCATGTTGCCCGGCCCGCCCGGTTCATCGAGCGGGCCGGCAACCCTTAGCGGTCGAGCAGTTTCATGACTTCTTCCGGATAACGCAGGCCTGCGGTGGCATTCGCTGCAAAGACCGCCTCCAGCGCTTGCAGTTCTTCGGCGCTTAGCGTCACCTGCAGTGCGGCCACGTTTTCTTCCAGGTATTTACGTTGTTTGGTGCCCGGAATCGGAATCAGGTAGTCGCCTTGGGCCAGCACCCATGCCAGCGCCAGTTGGCCCGCCGTCACGCCCTTTTCCGCCGCCAGCGCCTGCACTTGCTGCACCAGTAGCAGGTTTTTCGCGAAGTTTTCGCCCTGGAATCGCGGGCTGAAGCGACGGTAGTCGTCCGCCGCGAAATCATCCGGACTTTTCAACGCGCCGGTCAGAAAGCCTCGGCCCAACGGGCTATAAGGCACAAAGGCGACGCCAAGGCGCTGGCAGGCCGCCAGGCAACCGTTTTCCTCCTGGTCACGGCTCCACAATGAATATTCACTTTGCAACGCACTGATCGGATGAACCTTGTGTGCCCGTTCCAGGGTCGCCACCGATGCCTCGCTCAATCCCAGGTAACGCACCTTGCCGGCACTGACCAGTTCGGCCATGGCGCCGACGGTTTCCTCGATAGCCACCTGTGGGTCGATTCGGTGCTGGTAATACAGGTCGAGGGTGTCCACGCCCAGGCGCTTCAAGCTGCCGTCGATGGACTGGCGAATGTATTCCGGCCGACCGTTGACGCCCCGGGCAGTGGGGTTGGCCGGGTCGCGAACGATCCCGAACTTGCTGGCCAGGAACACCTGGTCGCGCTTGCCGGCGATGGCCTTGCCGATCAGTTCTTCATTGGTGTGCGGGCCGTACATGTCGGCGGTATCGAGCAGGTTGACGCCCAGTTCCAGCGCACGATGCAAGGTGGCCGTGGCTTCCCGGGTGTCGGTGCCGGTGGTGTAGAAATCGGTCATGCCCATGCAGCCCAGGCCGATGGCCGACACCTGCGGACCGTTTTTTCCCAATTGACGTGTGTGCATGAAATCAGCTCCCTGTGAAATGAATCGCCATTGTTCGCCTCGACAGAAACAAGATAAACCGGCTAAAACGGCTATCACTATTCGTTAAATCTAAACAATCTGCCGGTGGAGCCAGCAATGGACCGTTTCAACGCCATGCGCGTCTTTACCCGAATCGTCGAACTCGGTGGCTTTGCCAGGGCCGCCGACAGCCTGCAATTGCCCCGGGCCTCGGTGACTATCCTGATCAAGCAACTGGAGGCACATCTGGGGGTGCAACTGCTGCAACGCACCACGCGGCAGATCAGCCTGACGCTCGACGGTGCGGCCTATTACCCGCGTTGCGTGCGCTTGCTGGCGGATCTTGAAGAGACCGAAGCGGTGTTCAGCGCGGCGCGCCACAATCCCAAGGGCTTGTTGCGGGTGGACATGCCGGCGGGAGTGGGGCGCCTGGTAGTGATTCCGGCGCTGCCGCAATTCACGGCCCGCTATCCCTTGATCGAGCTGGAAATAGGTTTGAATGACCGGCCGGTGGACCTGATTCGCGAAGGTGTCGATTGTGTCTTGCGCGGTGGCTCGACGCTGGACGATTCACTGGTGGCACGGCCGCTGGTGATGATGGATCAGGTGACCTGTGCCAGTCCTGACTACCTGCAGCGGCACGGAACGCCCCATACCTTGGACGACCTGGACGGGCACCGGATGGTCGAGTACATCTCCAGCAACGCAAAACGCTATGGGCTGGAGTTTGTCGTGGATGGCCAGGTGCAGTCGGTCGATCTGCCCAAGCAGGTGGCGGTCAACAGTGCCGATGGTTATCTGGCAGCGTGCGAGGCCGGATATGGGCTGGTGCAGACGCCGTACTATCACGTCGCACGGCAACTGCAGGAGGGGCGATTGCGTGAAGTGCTTGGGGAAGTGCCGCCACCGGGCATGCCGATGACGGCGCTTTATCCGCCGCACCGCCAGTTATCCCGGCGTGTGCGTGTGTTTGTCGATTGGCTGGTTGAGTTGTGTGCCCAGCCCGGCAATGACTTCTATCGAAAGGATTCAGGACGTTGAATAGCTGTTAACGATGTTGGTAGTAACCCGGTCCGCCATGGTCGTAGTGGTGATCGTGGTGCCAGCCCCCGTGGGGGAAAACAATGCAACCGCTCAAGCTCAGGATGGCGAGCAGAGGCATCAGCAATGTGATTCGACGCAACATGTGAAAGTCCTCATGGTTATTGCCGTTATGAAGCTAAAACTCTTCATCGGCTGTAACATGAGACCCCGCTTGTAGTTGTTTATCCCCGAAACAGGGTAGGCACTTGGCATGCGTATCGATACAAACCGGATACATTTTCAGATTCAGGAACCCGCAATGACTCAGTCGCAACGTTTGAAATACTCGATTCTGATCTCCCTGGTGGTGCTGGGGATCATGTTTGGCCTTTCCTGGTTGCAGAACACCGGCGTCATCAGCGAAAAAATGTTCCAGTACATCGCCATCGGCGTGGCGGTGGTCGTGGTGGTCGTCAATGGCGTGATGCGCCGCAAGGTCAAGCCCTGATCATTCAATCACTGGTTGCGCAGAATGGCAGCAGCCTGGGGATGCAGGCTGTAGCTTTTGTCGGGATTGAGGACAATCACGCCTTCGCTGCACAAGCGCTTGAGCACTTCACGCACGCTGAGAAACGACAAGGGAATGTCCAGGTCCAGCAATTGGCTGTGCACGCCGCGCACGCCAAGGCTGCGGTCGCTTTCGGCGGCCGTCAGCAGGGCATCGATGACTTTCAGGCGGATCAGGCTGGTGCGCAGGCCAAAGCTTTTGAGCAGGATCCTGATCCGTTCGTTGCGCTGACGATCGGTACGCGGCTCGAATACGCCGACTCCCATGGAAGTACCCTTTGGCGCATTGCTACCGTCCATTGGCAGTTGCGAGTTGTACATTGCAAAACTCCTTTTCAGAGCCTGATCAGGAAAAAGTGGACGCTCTTGCAAGACTAGACGCATGAGCAGCGCAAATCATGAAGGCTCAAATGTAGAAAATTTGTCACCGTCGCGTGATCAACCTGTCAGTCCACGTGCCGATGCGCGGTAAAACCCTAAATTTTGGTTCTTCACGCAATCCCGGGGAATACCGATACCTGTAGGAGCTGGCTTGCCAGCGATGGCGACCTGACGGCCGAGCATTTTCTTCCTGGTGTACATATTCATTGCTGCGGTAACGGCCACTTAGGGTTCCGCCCTGACGGCGGGTCACTTTCGAAAAGCGCGAAAGTAACCAAAGCGCTTTGCCCCTTACATTCGGTGCCTCGCCGTGGCTCGGCATCCCCTCGCTCCGGTCCTGCTCCGTGGGCCCGCCGCCATCGGCCATCCATGGCCCAGAGTGTGTCAAAACGCCAAAGCCAACCCTTGCTATGATTGCCCCGGATTTCATCGCAAGGGCTGCCCATGAAACGCTTCATTCAAGGTGAACACCGAGGTCAAAGGACCCTGCTCCCCGAGAGCCTGGACGATTACGTCAGCGACACTAATCCGGTGCGCGTTGTCGATGTCTTCGTGGATGAACTCGACCTGATCACCTTGGGTTTTGAAAGCGCTGTCCCTGCTGAAACTGGCCGACCGGC
>NZ_JBFUID010000067.1:0-30919 GCF_056402055.1 Pseudomonas sp. P4_C4
GTGTGTGGGTCGTTGAGGCTAATCTAAAGCCTGGCGAGCGGCATCAAATGGTTAAAAGCCGTTACTACCTGGATGAAGATACCTGGCAAGCGCTGCTGGGTGATCGTTGGGATGCAAGTGGTCAACTGGCGAAAACACTGTGGGCGCTACCGGCTGTCATGCCAGATATTCCTGCCCTGGCTTCTGTGTCGTCGGGGTTCTATGACTTTACGTCCGGTACTTGGTTTGTACTTGACCTGCTCACTGGGCAACCCTCGCAATGGGGGATTGTCGATCGCTTTAAGAAGTCTGATTTTTCGCCAACAGTCATGGCAGGGCAGGGTGTGCGTTAACGCTAAGCCTCTCTGAAAAGCACCGACAATCTCTTTGTTGGTGCTTTTGCAACACGCGATTCTAGAGATAATAAAAATGATAATAAACAGTCGTTTAAGTGCCTTGGCATTAGCTTTGGCTTTGTCTGCTTTAGCTTCGCTGGCTTGTGCTGAAGGCGGGGCTGTTGGCTCTGCCCTGAGCTCACCGGCCATGCAAATAGCCACACCCGCTCATGCTGTTCTGATTGATTTGGCACGTGCCGGTGATCGACTGATTGCCGTTGGTGAAAGGGGCGTCATCGTACTGTCCGATGACAACGGCCAGTCCTGGCGGCAGGTGCAAGTTCCGGTCTCAGTTAGTCTGGTTGCGGTTCAATTCGTGGACGCTATGCATGGCTGGGCAGTCGGACACGCTGGCACGGTGTTGGCCACTGTCGACGGTGGCGAGCGCTGGAGCCTCCAGCTTACGGGTATACAGGCTGCAGAGATTGAGTTGCAGACTGCTCAAGATAACAAGGCCAGTGCAGTCGATGCCGACGCGGTTGATATGCGCATCTCCAATGCCGAACGCCTGGTAGCGGATGGGCCTGATAAACCATTCCTGGCGCTGCACTTTCTTGACGCCAAGCGCGGCCTTGTCGCGGGCTCCTACGGAATGGTGTTTTCTACTCAGGATGGAGGGGCAACATGGCAGTCGCTGATTGGACGCATCGAAAATCCGTCGCTTGTGCACATCTACGCGATCGCTCGCAAAGACCACCTTTGGTTCCTTGTCGGTGAGCAAGGTTATGTGGCTCGTTCAACTGATGACGGAGAGTCTTTCGCACAGTTACCAAGCCCATATAACGGTAGTTTCTTCACCGCCAATGTACGGGGTGACGGAGCTCTGCTGGTCGCGGGCCTTAAAGGTCATGMCTATTTGTCATCAGATGATGGCGCCAGCTTTCATCAATTGAGGGTCTCCCGGCCGAACTCAATCAGTAGCTCCACTCGGTTGCCCGATGGAAGCGTATTGCTAGCCAATCAAACGGGTGATTTGTTCAGTAGCGTCGCCTCAAATGGTTTAGCGCTTGACCCAGTGGGCAAACCGCTGGGAACTCCCGTGAGCAGCATTGTTGAGGCAGTCGACGGCAGTCTGATTACTTCCGGTTTTGCTGGTTTGTCACGTTTTTCACATCCCGCCACTGAAGCTTCGGAGTGAGCATATGAATTCCGCTCGTCATCCTTCCCTGCCTGAGTCAGGCGTATTTGATCCGAGCTCAGGGACCTTGGTTGAGCGTGCTCTATTCAACCATCGCCACTGGGTGCTTCTGCTATGTCTGCTGATGACGGTCCTGCTCGGCTGGCAATCCACTCGACTAGGATTGAACGCTAGTTTCGAGAAGATGATCCCTACTGGGCATCCCTATATTGCCAATTATCTATCCAATCAAAAGGAGCTCTCTGGACTCGGTAATACGGTGCGTATCGCTGTTGCCAACAAGAAGGGGGACATCTACGACACTGATTACCTGCGTACTTTGCAGTCCATGAACGATCGTATCTTTTTGCTGCCAGGCGTGGACCGCATTTACATGAAGTCGCTATGGACGCCTGCCACACGCTGGGTTTCGGTGACGGAGGATGGGCTCGATGGTGGGCCGGTCATTCCTGACAAGTACGACGGCAGCCCCGCATCACTCGCTGAGTTGCGCAGCAATGTGCAGTTGTCCAACGAGATAGGCCAATTGGTAGCCTTCGACCAGCGGTCCAGCATCATTTCCATTCCTTTGCTGTCACGCACTCCGGATGGCCACCCTCTCGATTACGCCAAACTGTCTGCTCAGTTGGAAGCGCTTCGCGCCGAGTATCAAAGTGACAGTGTCGACATTCACATCACGGGATTCGCAAAGAAGGTTGGGGACCTGATTGATGGACTGGGGCAGATCATGCTGTTCTTTGCCGCTGCCATTGCTATCACAACAGCGGTGCTCTATGGCTATACCCGCTGCCTGCGGAGCACACTTTTGGTCGTGTTTTGCTCGCTGGTGGCAGTTGTCTGGCAGCTTGGATTGCTGCCGTTACTGGGGTATGAGCTTGACCCCTATTCGGTCCTGGTGCCCTTTCTTGTGTTTGCCATCGGCATGAGTCATGGCGCCCAGAAAATGAACGGCATCATGCAGGATATTGGTCGTGGCATGCACCGAGTGGTTGCCGCGCGTTTTACGTTTCGTCGCCTGTTTCTCGCCGGGCTGACTGCGCTGCTTTGTGATGCGGTGGGTTTTGCCGTGCTAATGATCATTCAGATCAAAGTCATTCAAGACTTGGCCATTATCGCTAGCATCGGCGTTGCCGTGCTGATTTTCACTAACCTCATTCTGCTACCAGTCCTGCTCTCCTATGTCGGCGTTCATCTCCGCGCGGCCGAACGGAGCCTCAAGAGCGAACGGGCAGAGCAGAGTGGTCAAGCGCGGCACATTTTTTGGCGATTCCTTGACCTTTTTACTCGCAAGCCATGGGCATTGATCAGCGTAGGTGTCAGCTCAGTGGCGGCTGTGCTGGGCTTTATGGTCAGCTTGCATCTGGCAATTGGCGATCTGGATGCTGGTGCGCCAGAGTTACGTCCGGACTCGCGTTATAACCTGGATGATGCCTTCATGACGCGCAGCTATGGAGCCAGTAGTGACTTATTCGCCATTATGGTGAAGACGCCTAAGGGTGCCTGCTCGCGCTACGATATCTTGCGTAAGGTCGATGATTTGGATTGGCAGTTGCGTAGTCTACCCGGGGTAGACTCAACGAACTCCATGGCTTTGCTAAATCGTCGTATGTTGGTGGGACTGTCTGAGGGCAACTCGAAGTGGTACGAGCTGCAAAATAACCAGGCGATGCTCAACATGATTACCGCCAGCGCCCCACGTGGACTTTACAACGAGTCCTGCAGCCTGCTGACGCTTTACGTCTTTCTCAAAGACCATAAGGCCGAAACCCTTTCGCGCCTGGTTAATCACGTTGAAGCTTTTGCAGCGGCTAATGACACCGATGAGGTCAAATTCCAGCTTGCCGCCGGTAATGCGGGAATTGAGGCGGCGACGAACATTGTGGTCAAAGAGGCCAATCGCGAGATGCTGTTCTGGGTGTATGGCGCAGTTATTTTGCTTTGCCTCATCACCTTCAGGTCCTGGCGAGCTACCGTATGTGCCGTAATCCCGCTCATGCTCACGTCGATACTGTGTGAGGCATTGATGGTCGGGTTAGGTATTGGTGTGAAAGTGGCGACCTTGCCGGTAATCGCTCTAGGCGTAGGTATCGGGGTTGATTACGCGCTGTATGTAATGACCATCATGCTGGGTTTCTTGCGCGAAGGTAAAAGCCTTTCCGAAGCGTATTACCGCGCCTTGGTCTCTACGGGCAAGGTTGTAATGCTCACAGGGATAACCTTGGCGATAGGTGTTGGTACCTGGATATTTTCCCCCATCAAATTCCAGGCTGACATGGGTGTGCTCCTGGCGTTCATGTTTGTCTGGAACATGGTGGGGGCTCTTCTACTGCTGCCGGCACTGGCTTACTTTCTTTTGCCTTCCATACCCCGCAGCGATGCTTCCAGCAGCAAGGTGGCCAACCCGGTGGCGTTGAGTGAACAACCCACTTCAGGTCATCCACTGCGTCTGCACAGCGCCAACTCCTGATCGGCGCGCCACGGCGTATTACGGTTGATCAAGGGCTTTCACAACAACTGCGGTGGCGGAATGTAGCGCCCGGCTAATCCTGGACCTGGTTCAGGTTTATCCCGCCAGTGACGCTGCCTCCGTCGGCAACGCAGTAGTGGCTCCGTCAGTGGGCATATTTTCCTGTTCCCGGGTGCACCACCACTAGCATGAAGAGGAGATGGGTATGTCTTTGGTGAGCCGGCTACTGGGTAATCTCTCGGTGGGAGCCAAGTTGTCGATCGGTTTTGGCTTGGTGCTGCTATTCACCCTCGCGGTGGGAATTGCCGCCTTCCATTCTTTGAGTCTGTTGGGAGTTCGCGGTGAACAACTTCGTACCGAGGACTGGATTCAAACGTTGATCCTGCAGGCTCGTATCGCGGAAAAAGAATATGCGCTGAATCTTTCTCCTCTGGCACAGGATCAAGTGCGAGGTGCAGTCGACCAACTCATTCGCCATTTTGATGATCTCCCCCAAAAAAACAACGCTGAGATCGCGATGCGGGATGCGTCCAGCGACTATTTAAAACAATTCCTAAGTTATGCCGAGTCTCTCCAGCGAGCACGAGAGGCTCGTTTACGCATGCAAACACTCGCGCAGACGGCGGGTGAGAGCTTCACCTTGGTATTTCTCGACCAGTTGGATGCATTGAGCGCGCAACAAGAACAAGGAACCCCTCTAGGCAGTGGGAAACTGTTGTTGCTGGAGCAGACCACCGCTCTGCGTGACAAGCTGGCCAAGCTCCGTGACAGCGAGCTTTATTATTCGTTGGATGGTGAGGAGCGCTTCCGTAGCGATTGGGAGATGAGCATGAGCGACCTGCTGTCTTCAATGCAGGTGCTCAATCTCGATGATCAGGAAAAGGTTTCGCTGCAGGCTGCAAGTAATGCTTTGGGAGATTATCGGAAAGCCTTCGAACAGTTCGTTGCCAGCCGCAAGCAAAGCGCTCTTAGTAGCGAAGCGATGAACACGCAAACCCAGCAAGTCAGCGAGTTGTTAGAGAAGGCCAACCAATTTCAGAGCCAGGCGATTCAACGCGATAGTCGCAACGCATTCAGTCAGCTAGGCCTTATTTGCCTACTGGCGTTAGCGTTGGGTATTGGCGCCAGTCTATTAATACGTCAGTTGATACTGCAGCCCTTGCGTCGGGCTGTACATCTGGCTCAACAGGTTGCTGCTGGTGACCTGAGTTGTGCGCTTGACGGTGGTAGCGGCCGCCACGATGAACTTGGGCAGCTATTGGACACGGTCAATAGCATGCTAGGTAGTCTGAGAGGCTTGGTTGGTCGAATTGGTACCGGGGTAGGCCTGCTCAATGGAACGGCAGGGAGCCTGGCAGAAGTCATTCAGCGCAGCAGCCGGGGAGTTGAGAGACAACGACAGGAGACTGAAATCGCCGCTACCGCCATGCAACAGATGACTGCGATGGCCAGCGAAGTCGCACGTAACGTTAAGGACGCTAGTGCTGCAGTAGCTCTTGCTGATGACCAGGCGCGCGAAGGTGACGATTTAGCACGCCAAGCGGGCTCCAAGATCGACCAACTTGCTTTAGAAATGACCGGCTGCGCTGATGCTATGCAATCGTTGCTGGCAGAAAGTACCGCTATTGGCGGCGTGCTTGACGTGATTAAAGCTGTAGCAGAACAGACTAATTTACTGGCGTTAAATGCGGCCATAGAAGCAGCGCGAGCAGGTGAGCATGGTCGCGGATTCGCGGTAGTAGCTGACGAGGTGCGTGGCTTGGCACGCCGCACACAGCGTTCTACTGCCGAAATCGAAGACCTGATCAGTCGCCTGCGTGGGGTCGCCCAGCAGGCAACTGAACGGTTACAGGGTAGTCATGCACTGACAGGGGAAGCAGTGATCCTTGCTGGTCAGGCATCTCAGGCGCTGACACGGATTACTCGCGCCGTATTGAGCATTGAGCAGATGAACAAACAAATCTCAGGGGCAGCGGAGCAACAACGAGTTTTGGCGGAACAGGCTAGCCAGAACATAGTTCGGGTGCGCGAGGTGGCAGAGGAAAGCGCCCAGGAAAGTGTGAAGTTGCAGCGTTTGACGCTTGAACTCCAGCAGGTGGATCAGGAGTTGAATGCAGCAGTCGGTCACTTTCGCACATAAGTATTAACGATTAAGGCGGAAGATGATCGTCGTTGGATGGGTACGTCACTAACTTCGCTGCGTTATCTGGCGTCAATGGAAGCAGCCCTCTACGAGGGCGCGCAACCTGATGCGTCTGGGACTCAACGAAGCGCGGGCCTGTACATCAGCGTCCAATGGCCGGGGCCCAAGGTGGAACTCGGGAGCGCCACATATGAATCAGGCACTGCCGAAGAAACTCTGGGATCAGCTTGGACTGGTCTCAATACTGGATACGATAAACCGGCTTAGCCGCATAACCTGAACCGCCGTATACAGAACCGTACGTACGGTGGTGTGAGAGGACTGCGGGGGCGATACCTTCCAAGTCAGCGATGGTGATCGGATTGCTGCGATCGTGAAGCTGTTAGCGTCAAGTGTGTCGCAGAATATGCGGGGGAGGAGGGTAATTCCGACACCCAGATTCGCCTACATCGGCGCTGGACCCTGAGGTGTGGGAGAAGTGCAGAAAGTCATCCAAGGGCTTGCAGAAGAAGGTCGGACCATGATCATGGTGACCCATGAAATGGGTTTTGCCCGCAAGGTCTCGAACCAACTGCTGTTTCTTCATCAGGGGCGGTCTCAATGAGTAAGCATACTTCAGCTAGAGTGGGCGGGTATGCTCGCTTTAGCCGCCCCGTTCAACCCCAAACTCACGCGGCACTGCCCATTCCTTGCACCAGCATTATCTCGGCGATGATCGGTACCGGCGTCATCAGGTGAGTGCGCATCATGGTGCTGGCCCGTGGCGCATCGCGCGCCAGAATAGCTTCAACCAGCGCAGCATGTTCCTTGCGCTTCAACGCCAGGGCTTCTTCGGAGAAAACCGTCTGGGTCAGCCAAAGGTGGCGGTAGCGTTCGGCCTGGTCAAACAGATAGCCACGCGCCTGTAGCAGGTGTTTTGAACCACAACCGGTGGCAATAGCCGTGTGGAAGGCCTTGTGCCGTTCGTCCCAGACATCCAAGACCTGCTCTCGGGTTTTGACATCCATAACTTTCGAGAGGGTATGGGACTGGGCAAGGATCTGCGCCTCCCAGGCATCGTCACCGCGCTCAATGGCCAAGCCTACGATCATCGCCTCGAGGTTGGCGCGGGCATCGTAGATGTCCTGCATTTCTTTCAACGACATGGGCGCGACCCGGTAGCCCTTCTGGCTGATCACCACCACCAGATGTTCGGCCACCAATTGCGAAAGCGCCTCTCGCAGCGGGCCAACCCCCAAGTCATAACGCTCCTTGAGCCCGCTCATGAGGAGCTTCTCTCCGGGCTTGAAGACCCCGCGAATGATGTCCTGTTTGAGTCGCTCATACCCGCTGAATGCAGAGTTCTGCTTGGGGGTGAGGCTATCCAAAGGTACTGCTCCTGAAAACGACAAGGTCCAATCATACCTAAACATCTGTCATACGAAAAACATAAGACGGAGTGGTGTTTTGTCGATCATAAATAAAAATGTAGACATTTTAAATTTATGGCGATATTTTTGCCCTGAGCCTGATCCGCATCGATGCTGGAGGGGCCAATCCCTACCTTCTGCCCAGGAACTGCCATGAACGCCTTTACGCAAATTCAGGACCTTGTGATGCCACTGCCATCGGAGTGCAAGGGTTTCACTCTCACCCCTTCCAGCCAGTCACCGCGCCTGCTTGAGCTGAAATTTGCCAAGCAAACCGTCGACGCGTTCATAAAGGCGGTGACGCAATGGCCGGTCCAGGCTCTGGAGTACAAATCGTTCCTGCGCTTCCGGGTTGGCCAGATACTTGACGAGCTGTGCGAAGGCACCCTGCGCCCGGTGTTGATCAACACCATTCTCGACCGCGCCACCGGCGGCATGCTGATCACGCCGGAGGGGTTGAACGAAGTGTCCCAGGCCGATGACATGGTCAAGTTTTCCTCGGCCGTCGCGCACTTGATCGGTCGCTCCAACTTCGATGCCATGAGCGGCCAGTTCTACGCGCGCTTTGCAGTAGTCAACACCGACAACTCCGACAGCTACCTGCGCCAGCCACACCGGGTCATGGAACTGCACAACGACGGCACATTTGTTCAGGAGCGCACTGACTATGTGCTGATGATGAAGATTGACGAGCAGAACATGGAGGGCGGCAACACCCTGCTGCTGCACCTGGACGATTGGGGAGACCTGAACCATTACTACACGCATCCGCTGGCCCGCCGTGAAATGCGCTTCACCGCGCCACCGAGCAAGAACGTGCGTGAAGACGTGTTCCATGCGGTGTTCGACAACGACGCCGAAGGCCGCCCGACGATGCGCTACATCGACCAGTTCGTGCAGCCCAAGGACTTTGAGGAAGGCATTTGGCTGACCGCCATGAGCGAATCCCTGGAAGGCAGTCAGGAGAAGGTTTCGGTACCGGTGCCGGTCGGAAGCTTCGTGCTCGTCAACAACATGTTCTGGCTGCACGGTCGTGACCGCTTCACCGCCCACCCGGGCCTGCGTCGTGAGCTGATGCGTCAGCGCGGCTACATCAGCTACCAAAAAACCATGTACCAGCGCGGCCAGTAAGGTTTGCCAAACGCTGAAGTGACGAGGGCCACCTCATGTGGCCCTTGTCGCGCTTCCAACAAAAACGTAATTCAGGTGGGTGCAAGCTAATGGCTGCGTACGACTTCATCATCATCGGTGGCGGCATTGTGGGTATGTCCACGGCCATGCAACTGGCCCAGGTTTACCCGGACGCAAAAATCCTCTTGCTGGAGAAAGAGTCCGGCCCGGCCAAGCACCAGACCGGCCACAACAGTGGCGTAATCCATGCTGGCGTCTACTACACCCCGGGCAGTCTGAAGGCGCGCTTCTGCCTGGAAGGTAACAAGGCCACCAAGGCCTTCTGCGACAAGCACGGCATCCCTTTTGATGAGTGCGGCAAGCTGCTGGTGGCCACCAACGAGCTGGAAATGCAGCGCATGAGCGCGTTGTGGGACCGGACCGAAGCCAATGGGCTGAGGCGTGCATGGCTGTCGGCCGCCGAGCTGCGCGAGCGCGAGCCGAACATCGTCGGCCTGGGCGGTATCTACGTGCCTTCGAGCGGCATTGTGAACTACGCCGAGGTCACTGCGGCCATGGGCCGAGAATTCGAAGCCGCCGGTGGTGAGATCCGCTACAACAGCGAAGTCGTCGCCATCGACGAGCGCCCCGATGAAGTCGTGGTCCGAACCGACACCCTGGAGCACCACGGGCGCTTCCTGATCACCTGCTCGGGCCTGATGGCTGACCGCGTGGTGCGCATGCTCGGGATCAAGCCCAACTTCATCATCTGCCCGTTCCGCGGCGAGTATTACCTGCTGCCCAAACAGCATAATCAGATCGTCAACCACCTGATCTATCCGATCCCGGATCCGTCCATGCCATTTCTCGGCGTGCACCTGACCCGCATGATCGACGGCACCGTCACTGTCGGCCCCAACGCAGTGCTGGCGATGAAGCGCGAAGGCTATCGCAAGACCGATTTTTCGCTGTCGGACATGTTCGAAACCCTGACCACCCCGGGCATTCTGAAGGTGCTGATGAAGAACCTGCGCCCCGGCCTGATCGAGATGAAAAACTCACTGTTCAAGGGCGGCTACCTGAAGGAAGTGCAGAAGTACTGCCCGAGCATCAACAAGAGCGACCTCACCGCCTACCCGGCCGGTGTGCGCGCCCAGGCTGTCTCGCTTGACGGCAAGTTGATCGACGATTTCCTGTTCGTCAACACCGCCCGTAGCGTCAGCGTCTGCAACGCCCCGTCGCCTGCAGCGACCTCCGCCATCCCGATCGGCGCATACATCGTCGACAAGGTCCGTGAGCAGCTAGCAAGCACTGGTGTCAGTTTTGTCAAACCCGCCAACTCCACTCGGACCGCCCCGATGGCGGCTTCCGGCGCAACCCGCTAACGAGGAATTTCGCGTGCAACTCAACGATCCGAAACTGTTCCGCCAGCAAGCCTATATCGACGGTGCCTGGGCAGATGCTGACAGTGGCCAGACCCTCATGGTCAACAACCCGGCCACCGGTGAAATCATTGGCAGCGTGCCGAAGATGGGGGCGACTGAAACCCGTCGTGCCATTGAAGCCGCCGATAAGGCGCTACCGGCCTGGCGCGCCCTGACCGCCAAGGAGCGCGCCAACAAGCTTCGCAAGTGGTTCGACCTGATGATGGCCAACCAGGAAGACCTGGCCCGCCTGATGACCCAGGAGCAAGGCAAGCCACTAACCGAGTCCCGTGGCGAAATCGCTTATGCCGCTTCCTTTCTGGAGTGGTTCGGCGAAGAGGCCAAGCGCGTGTATGGCGACATGATCCCCGGTCACCAGGTCGACAAGCGCCTGATGGTGCTCAAGCAGCCGATCGGGGTTACCGCGGCCATCACTCCGTGGAACTTCCCTTCGGCGATGATCACCCGCAAGGCCGGTCCGGCCCTGGCCGCCGGCTGCACCATGGTCCTCAAGCCGGCCTCGCAAACGCCTTACTCGGCCCTGGCCTTGGCCGAGCTGGCCGAGCGCGCCGGCATTCCGAAAGGCGTGTTCAGCGTGGTCACCGGCAGTGCCGGCGAAGTCGGCAGCGAGCTGACCGCTAACCCGCTCGTGCGCAAGCTGACCTTCACCGGCTCCACCGAAATCGGCCGCCAGCTGATGATCGAGTGCGCCAAGGACATCAAGAAGGTGTCGCTGGAACTGGGCGGCAATGCACCCTTCATCGTCTTCGATGACGCCGACCTGGATGCGGCCGTCGAGGGCGCGCTGATCTCCAAGTACCGCAACAATGGCCAGACCTGCGTCTGCGCCAACCGCCTGTATATCCAGGACGGCATCTACGATGCCTTCGTCGACAAGCTCACCTCGGCCGTGGCCAAGTTGAACATTGGTAATGGCCTGGAAAACGGCATCACCACCGGCCCCCTGATCGACGCCAAAGCCATGGCCAAGGTTCAGGAACACATTGAAGACGCTGTGAGCAAAGGCGCTCGCGTGGTCGCCGGCGGCAAGCCGCACGCCCTGGGCGGGACCTTCTTTGAGCCGACCGTGCTGGTCGATGTACCGAGCAACGCCGCCGTCGCCAAGGAAGAAACCTTCGGCCCACTGGCGCCGCTGTTCCGCTTCAAGGATGAAGCCGATGTGATCGCCATGGCGAACGACACCGAGTTCGGCCTGGCCTCCTATTTCTATGCACGCGACCTGAGCCGTGTGTTCCGTGTGGGCGAGGCGCTGGAGTACGGCATTGTCGGCGTCAACACCGGGATCATCTCCAACGAAGTGGCGCCGTTCGGTGGCATCAAGGCCTCGGGTTTGGGTCGTGAAGGCTCCAAGTACGGCATTGAGGACTACCTGGAAATCAAATACCTCTGTATCGGCGTGTGATCACGGCGGACATTCATCAAGCGTCAAGAGGGGTGGAGATGAACACCCACCAAAGCCTGTAACAACGCCATATGGCCGCCATTCCCCGGAGTTCCTTAACATGAATCGCTCGTATCTTTCGCTCGCCGAAAAGGATGTTCAGCATCAACTGCACCCCTACACGGATGCGCGACTGCACCAGGAAGTAGGCCCGCTGATCATTGAGCGTGGCGAAGGCGTTTACGTCTATGACAACCAAGGCAAGCGTTATCTCGAGGCGATGTCGGGTCTTTGGAGTGTGGCGCTTGGCTTCAGTAATGAGCGCCTGATCAAGGCGGCAGAGCAACAGCTACGCAAACTGCCCTTTTATCACCTCTTCAGCCACAAGGCTCACACGCCCAGTATCGAATTGGCCGAGAAGCTGATCGAACTCGCCCCGGTGCCGATGAGCAAAGTCTTCTTCACTAACTCAGGCTCTGAAGCCAACGACACCGTCGTCAAGATGATCTGGTATCGCAACAATGCCATCGGCAAGCCTGGCAAAAAGAAGTTCATTAGCCGTCACAATGCGTATCACGGCATTACTGCTGTCAGCGCCAGTCTGACCGGGCTACAGGTGAATCAACGTGGTTTTGATGTGCCGCTGCCCGGCTTCTTTCACGTTGCCTGTCCGCACCACTATCGCAATGCCAAACCTGGCGAGACCGATGAACAATTTGCTGATCGCCTGGCTACCGAACTGGAAAATGTCATTCTCCGGGAGGGCCCGGAAACCGTAGCCGCTTTTTACGGCGAACCGCTGATGGGGGCGGGCGGCGTGATCGTGCCTCCGCGCACATATTGGGACAAGGTTCAAGCCGTGTGCCGCAAATATGACGTGCTGGTCGTTGCTGATGAAGTGATTTGCGGCTTTGGTCGTACCGGTAAGATGTTTGGCTGCGAAACCTTCGGCATCAAGCCGGATGTCATGGTGGTTTCCAAGCAACTATCTTCTTCGTATCAACCGATCGCGGCGGTCCTGATCAACGATAAGGTCTTCGAGGGGATCGCCGATCAGAGCCACACCTTCGGTACTCTGGGTCATGGCTTCACCGGCAGCGGCCACCCGGTTGCGACCGCAGTTGCGCTGGAAAACATAAAGATCATTCAAGAAGAGCATCTTGTTGAGCACGCCTGCGAGTTGGGCGAGCAACTTCAGGCCGGACTGGCTCAATTTGCGGATCATCCGTTGGTAGGGGAGGTCAGGGGCTGTGGATTGATCGCTGCTGTGGAGCTCGTTGCGGATCGTCGGACAAAGGAGCCGCTGGATACGGTTGGGAAGCTGGGGCGCTACCTGGCGGGACGTGCGCAGGAGTACGGCATGATCACAAGGGCGATGGGAGACTCGATCGCATTCTGTCCGCCGTTRATTTCCACGAAAGAAGAAATAAAGCTCGTGGTCGATATTTTCAGCCGCGCACTCGACGACACGGACCGCTGGTTCGGCCTGGGTGTCAATCAAAGCCTGTGGCATCAGTGGGAAGGCTACACGCACAACTCCTGATAGTGCGTCTCGGCGTCATAAAGATGTATTGATCATCGGCGCGGCCCAGGTACTGGTCGCGCCACCACCTTTGTTTCGCGGGTAAAAAATGGTACTTCACGGATTTCCGGGAAAGACGTTCTTGAACTTCATGAAAAAGAATTGCTGTCCCGGTAGCCGTACGCCATTCGCTTGATGACCATGATTCGATATTTATTCCTTCTAATTGACCGGTGTGCATCGGCCAACGAACCCTGCTCATAATGCCTCTAGATGAACCTGTTGTTCCGGCTTCTTCAGGTTCTCTGGATTGCGCAGCAGTAACCAGCGGGCTTGCTTGATAACCTATAGGGCTGGCTGGTTTGTCGTGATGCAGTCGATTGGTCTCGTCGACTCGCACCCGATTGATCATTTCTCGGCCATATTTGATGACCACGTGGAAAAGGTCGTAGACCTCCCGCGCTTTCAGGCAATGCTGGCTAATCTCCAGGTCAAAAGCTGTATTCATGTCCATCGCTGCGGCTTCGATTTGAGCACAACCTTCTGGCTCCATTCTTCGAAAAATGGCCTGATCGCGGCGCGGGTTTTAGACAGACCCGACAGTTTGGCATGAAGCGTCAAAGCTCTTGTTTCTGTTGTCCCCGGGGCTTCGCGAAGAACCTCAGTGGCTGCGCGACCACCTGCGGCTACGGAAATGACAGTCCTTCTAGAGGTGGTGTTCTTCCATTGTCGCGGTGAGCGAGCACAGCCTTGCCAAGTCTGTTGAGTTGGTTCTTGTGCAATAGCCTGACGGGAAGGCGGCTGGATGGGGGGCGCTTTTCAGTAATGCAGTGCGAGGCGACCTTCAGCCATCCATGGCTGGAGCTTTCATTCGACAGGATTCTTCCTGAAGCGAATGGGTTGAGATTTGGTTCTTCAAACCAAGATGGAGTCTTGATCAAAACCTTGGGACAGGCCGCTCCACGACGCTCCAATATGACGATGTGTCGATAAGGCTCAGGACGCGACCCTGTTCTTTGTCCAGGCTCAGGGTGCCTCGGATCAAATCACCGGCCAGCCAACTCGGTGTGTTAGCCGCCAGCACTCTACCTTCGGCATTGAGCAACAACGCCTCGTTACTGACCCGCATGAGGCTGCGTACGAGCAAGGGTTCCAAGGAGTGCAGAGAAATATCGGCAGCGGCCACACCAATGAAGCGATCTGCGAAAAAGATAGGAACCGAGAAGGCAACGATGTACTGCTCCGTGCCGTACAAATCCACAAACGGGCCGTCTATGGAGGGCTGCCGGGTTTGCTGGGGGCGAGTGTACCAAGGCATGTGCAGGTAATCGTAAAAGCGGTCGCTACGGCTATTAAAATTCAGTGTCAGAGGCTGGATCTCTTCTTTTTGGGTTCGGCACCACCACTCCAGATGCATCTCGCGATCTTCCAGCTCACCAGGAGCGAAGACAACTCCGGCGCCATGAAACTTGAGGCTCTCCGAGTTCAGGATCTGTCGGATTATCGGCAGCAATGGCTTGAGGTCGCCTTGGCTGGGGTGCTTCGTGTTGCAACACAGATGTTCCCAAATGCTCAATACTTGGGCGCTCATATCGTTGAGCCCCTTGAATACGTTACTAATGGAAGCGTTGATCAACGTGGCACATTGGGACAACTCGTTTGCTGACATTTCGTTAGCCATGGCTCTACCTCATGACTCAGAGAAGACAATGCGGTGCCTGCAGTCGACGGGGTATGCGACACCGAGCTGCATAGCGAGCGAATAATTCAGCAAGTTTCGTTCCATTCATTAGTCGCCTTCTGCCATTTGTTGTAGTCGTAGGGTGCTTAGGCGGCGAACGCCTCGTGTTACATGTGCTTCTGCCAGTGCGCCGGCCAGATTGGCGTCGTTCGCTACGATGGCTTCCAGGATAGCTCTATGCTCCCGCTCGATGGCCTGTGGATCCGGTTGGCCGGCAAACGGCAGCCATAACAGTTCCCCAAGCTCCGCCTGCAGACGCGCTTCGCTGTGAGTCAGGCGCACAGACTGCGCTGCCACGGCTATTTCTATATGGAATCTGGCGTCTGCTCGGCGGCGCTCTCGCCGCTCTTGAGCGTTGGCCAGGGCGTCGACAAGGCTGCTCAGTCTTGCATGTTGCTCAGGCCCGGTGCGCTGAGCCGCCAGTCGGGCGGCGGCGCCTGAAATGGCAGCGTGTTCATCGGCGAGGTCACGCAGTTCAAGCGTGCTGAATTCACGTAGTTGATCGAACAGGGACTGATCTGAGGTTTGCGGCGCGGCGCAGATGAAGCTCCCGCCGCTGCGTCCGCGCCGGGTTTCGATAACCCCGCGCTCGCGCAAGACCGCAAGCGCGTCCCGCAGCGTAACCGTGGCGACGCCGAGTTGGGTGGCCAGGGCACTTTCATTGGGGAGCTGTTCGCCTTCTGTGAACAACCCCAGATCGATCATTTCTATCAGGCGACGGGTAACAGACTCCGTTTTACCTTCCTGGTTAAGGCGTATGAGGCTTGAAGTAGGGCTCATGGTTGATTCATTCATGGGCGGCGCCGTTTTACGCCTGTGGCAATAGTCCGATGTAGCGTCAAGCGCGTCCGGATGTGCGTTTCTTTTAAAATTCTATTTCATATTTAATATTATTTTTGTACGTATTCGTGGGGGAATTATAGAATTTTAACGCATAAAAAGTCAAAAAAAACGCCTCATATTCGCTTTTCTGGGGTTCTCATGGGCTAAAAGATATGGTTCCATATGTTTAAGGCGATTTGAGATCGCATCCATCCGAACCCAGGAGCAGTTTTAACCATGAGTCAGTTGACCCGATCAGAGTGGGAAGCCAGAGCCAAGGCGCTGAGCATTGAAGGGCGAGCCTTCATCAATGGCAAATATGTGTCRGCCAGTTCAGGTGCAACCTTCGAGTGCATAAGTCCTATTGACGGGCGTGTGCTTGCCTTGGTCGCGAGTTGCGATGCGGCAGATGCGAATTTGGCGGTGGCCAGTGCCCGGTCAGTGTTCGAGTCCGGTGTCTGGTCACGCCAAGCACCTGCAATGCGCAAGGCAGTGATGGTGCGTTTTTCCGAATTGTTGCAGGCCCATTCCGAAGAGCTGGCTCTGCTGGAAACATTGGACATGGGCAAGCCGATTTCCGATTCGCTGTCGGTCGACCTCCCGGGGAGCATTGACAGTATCCGCTGGTGCGGTGAGGCAATAGACAAAATCTACGATGAGGTGGCAGCGACCTCGGTTGATCAGCTCGGGCTGGTTACCCGGGAGCCGGTTGGGGTGGTTGCGACTATCGTGCCGTGGAATTTCCCACTGATGATGGCGTCTTGGAAGTTGGGGCCGGCGCTGGCTGCCGGTAACTCGGTTGTCCTCAAACCCTCGGAGCGTTCTCCGCTGACGGCTATCCGCATCGCACAGCTTGCTCTGGAGGCGGGTCTTCCAGCGGGTGTGCTCAATGTTCTGCCGGGCTATGGCCACACCGTGGGCAAGGCGCTGGCCCTGCACGGTGATGTTGATACCTTGGCGTTTACCGGGTCGACCCAAGTAGCCAAGCAGTTACTGGTTTATGCGGGTGAGTCGAATATGAAGCGAGTCTGGCTCGAGGCCGGCGGCAAAAGTCCCAACATCGTGTTTGCGGATGCCCCCGATCTGCAGGTGGCGGCCGAAGCAGCAGCGGCAGCCATCGCCTTCAACCAAGGTGAGGTTTGCACTGCCGGTTCACGTTTGCTGGTGCAGGCATCGATCAAAGRGCGTTTTGTACCGATGGTTGTCGAGGCCATGAGGGGCTGGAAGCCGGGGCATCCTCTCGACCCTGATACCAACGTCGGCGCAATGGTTGACGGCCGTCATCTGGATGGGGTGATGCAGTACATCGAAGAGGGTCAAGCACAAGGCGCGCGACTCTTGCTCGGGGGACGCGTAGCACAGGTAGAAACCGGTGGCAGTTACGTAGAGCCAACCCTGTTCGACAACGTCAGCAATTCGATGAAAATCGCTCAGGAAGAGATATTCGGTCCCGTACTGTCAGTCATCGAATTCGACGAAGCAGAGGATGCGGTACGCATCGCCAATGACACCCCTTACGGTCTGGCCGCAGCTGTCTGGACGTCTGACCTGTCTCGAGCCCACAACATGGCCCGCGCACTTCGTGCCGGCAGTGTTTGGGTCAACCTCTATGACGGCGGTGACATGATGGCGCCGTTCGGCGGCTTTAAACAGTCCGGTAATGGTCGTGACAAATCTCTGCATGCCTTTGATAAGTACACGGAGATCAAGGCCACCTGGATACAACTCTGAGTCAACTCTGGTTAATCGCGCAACGGATGGGATGGCACTGTCCGATCAACGCCTATTAAAACAAATTCCTTTTTGAAGGATGTTGCAATGAACAGCTCAATTAGCGCCAAGGTAGCTGTAGATCAAGACGCGGAGCAACTCCGCGCCCTTGGGTACACCTCAAATTTCGAACGTAGTATGAGCCTGTGGCAGAACTTTGCCCTTGGATTCACCTATCTGTCCCCGGTGGTAGGGGTCTACACCTTGTTCGGCCTGTGCTTGGCCGCCGGCGGRCCACCAATGTTCTGGTCCTACCTGCTGGTGGGGTTCGGCCAGATGTTGGTGTGTCTGATTTTTTGCGAAGTGGTATCTCAATACCCGATTTCCGGCGGCGTCTATCCTTGGGCCCGTCGTCTGGTTGGCAAGAAGTGGGCATGGATGGTCGGGTGGATTTATGCCATCTCTCTGTGTGTCACCATTGCCGCCGTCGCGCTGGGGGCTGGCCCCTATATCGCAAACCTTCTAGGTTTCGAGTCATCACCGGTAACTAACACGTTGGTCGCGCTATTTTTGACGGCGACGGCGACGGTCTTGAATCTCAGTGGTACCAAGCTATTGGCGCGGGTGGCGATGTTTGGTTTTCTCTGCGAACTAGTCGGGGCTTTGTTGATCGGTGGATACCTGCTGATCTTCGAGCGCCACCAGCCTTTGAGCGTATTGTTCAATACTTTTGATATTTCCATTGATGGGGCCTATTGGCCTGCGTTTCTCACGGCCTCATTGGCAGGGATGTTTCTCTACTACGGCTTTGAAGCTTGCGGCGATGTTGCCGAGGAAACCCCAAATCCTAGCCGCCAAGTTCCAAAGGCGATGCGGATGACTATCTGGATCGGCGGCGCCGCCTCGATCTTTGCGGCCCTGGCGTTGATCCTTGCAGTTCCAGATATGGCTGCGGTCATTTCCGGGCAAGACAAAGACCCGATGTCGACCATATTCGGCAGCGCGTTCGGTCCTGTGGGCTCTCGGGTAGTCATGGCGGTCATTACGGTTTCGTTCGTTTCCTGCGTGCTGAGTTTGCAGGCATCCGCCAGTCGTCTGCTCTATGCCTATGCTCGAGACGAAATGCTCATGGGCAGTAATGTGCTGAAAAAACTCTCGCCTACGACACACGTCCCGACTGCAGCCCTGGTGGTGTGTGGCGTGCTGCCCGCGATCATTGTGTGCGTAGGCTTCTACCTTCAGAACGCTATTGCGCTGGTAGTGAGCTTTGCCGCCATCGGTATTTACCTGGCGTTCCAGATGATTGTTGGCGGTGCGCTGTACGCCCGTATCCGTGGGTGGAAACCCAAGGGCCAGTTCACCATGGGGCGTTGGGGTTGGATAGTGAACATCGCTGCCCTTTGCTACGGCATGTTCGCGATCATCAATATGTCCTGGCCGCGTACCCCGGATGCGCCTTGGTATGTGAACTACGGCATCGCACTTGTCGGTGCCATCGTCATCCTTGTCGGTGTCCTATACATGACCCTGTTTCGTCCCTATGAAAAGGGCAAGGCCCCAGCTTCGGATGCCTGGAAAAACCGCTAATTGACATCAATGCCTGCCGCTAAGCGTGGCAGGCAAACTGATCTTCTAACAATAAGGTTGAAGGCTATGACGTCTCGAATCCACTCACTACTGTTCGGGCTGTTTCTGGTTCTGGCCAGTCATGCAAGTTTTGCGGCAGGCCAAAACGATACCCTCAGCGTAATCCATGACTATATGAAGGCTTGGAATGCCCACAATGCGGATGCGACGGCCGAGTACTTTTCTGATAACGTTGAGTTTCTCGACGCCTCGGTGGGCACACCTCAGGTTGGCCGCGAAAACGCCAAGTCCCAAGTAATTCAGGTGTTCATGCAGGCGGTGCCGGATCTGCAATGGAAAATGTTCGGCGAGCCGATTGTCAATGGAGAGAACATTGCCTTTGAATGGGAGTTCAAGGGCACCAATACCGGCCCCTGGAGTGCCGAGACCCCAGCCACTCAGCGCCCCCTTAGCTTTAAGGGTGTTAGTTTCATGCATCTCAAGAACGGCAAAATTCTCACGCAGCATGACTACTACGACGCCCTCGGTTTTAACAAGCAACTGGGCTGGTAACGGGTTATTACAATTTGCAGTGTCAGGGGAGGCCTGCCTACGCAGTGAGGTCACCCTGGGCAGGGTGCTGTCGATAATAGCGATCCATACTTGCATTTAGTGGCGCGATTTATACCAGATGTACGATGAATGGGGAGTTTGACCATGTTCATCTGATGATTCAAAGAGTGTCCGGCACGATTTGCTTATTCCTGTTGGCGAAGATGTTCATTTCCACCTGCGCGCGATTGTACGGTTATACCTACATAAGCCTGGATACCACCGTCTATCAGCTGCTGGCCTAGGCGTACACCCGTACCCCGTAATTACTTTCGTTTTCTCCAATTGGGCTATTCTTGAGGTCACGGTTGTCCTAGCTATACCAAGCTTTCGAGCGAGTAGGGCAACACTTTCGCGGGCGTTGAAGCACTACGACAGCAGGCCGAGCCTGATTTTGAGCGGGAAGACGAACGTGTGGTCTACCGCGTCGCCAAAGCGCCGTATCAGGATCGTCGTGTGAATGATGCGCTGTACGCGCAGGCCATCGAAACCTTTAACGAGCCAGCGGTCGTCGAGTTGATCGGGGTGTTGGGTTACTACGCATTGGTGGCAATGACCCTGAACGTGTTTGCGGTGCGCCGCGGCACCGATGTGCCATTGCCGTTCCCAGAGCCTTGATTCACGGCAATCTAGGAGCGCAATCCCCCAGTCCGTTTGTGGCTAAGCTGCGTTCATCGACTTTGGTGAATACACAGGCGATGGCTACCTTTTAAGGGGGGGTAAGCGTTCGGCGGTGTTCGCGTAGCTGCGTATGTTTAAAGAGATTACATCTGAGGCACGTTGGGTCTCTGATTTGCGGACACGTTCAAGGCATCGTATTTCGTCTTTAGTCCATTAGTCGATCCTGATGTTTAGCTCGTTCAATGTTCTTGGGTTATAAGTGTTCGGCCAGGCTTAGCCTGGAGGCAGTAACGTCAGCCATGCTGATCTTACCCGCTTCAATTTGATACATTTGCATTCCTGGCCGAGTTTGAATGACGGCAGCCCAAGATCTGGCGTTGAACAATAATAACTGCGCCCCGCGCTACCAGCGATCACTTTAATTTGACCGGCTGGAATACGTGTTCAGCTCTGCACTCAGTTTGAATTATCACTAGGGGGCAACTGGATGATATTTATCGCCAAAATCTATTCGGCCCTGCGCATTGCGGCACACCTTTGCAGTGCCAATTAACAGGAGGTCTAAATGCTTGTACTTACGGACATGCAGCGCGCATACCTCAAAAAAATACGAGCCCTTAGCACGGACCTTCAGGGCAACGAAGTATTTGCTGGCCTAACGTTCGAGGAATCAATGCGGTTCAATTGCTTGAGTGAGTCGCTTTTGGGGCAGGAGCATCGCACGCAGGAAGATGTGGACGAGTATCTCGCCCTCCACCAAAAGCACGAGCGTGATCGACTATCAAGTGATAGGCGCAGTGATAGAGGCGCAGCAAAACAGATCGTTACTACACAAAAGAACTGAATATCAGCCTTGCCACAGTCAAGCATCACTGAAACAAAGCTTTATCTGACCGGTAATACCCCACTAGCCCGCTGTAGGGCGGGTTTTGACGTCCGCACCTGCTCCGCGCAAAATATCGTGCTCACCCAGCAAGCTGGCTACATCACAGGCCTTGTCCCACAAACCTAGCGAATAACCATGAAGTAGCAGATAAGCAATGCGCGGATGAGCTGGGACTGTTGCCGCTGACCGAAAACTGACCCAGCAAACCCCGTATCTCTATTGTGAACGGCATCAGCATAGAGTTGGCGCAGCTCGTCGTAACGATTCGGGCCGAGTTGCTCGGATAAGCGCGTCATTGTAGCGGGCTGGACGCCGACTAAACGCGTCTGCTCACACATTGACGCCAGCGCCACGTAATTCGGATGTTCGATAATATAGCGCGCCAACACCCTCAACAAACAGCTTTAGAGTGTTCGACGATATCAATGTCGCCAATTCGTTATGACACAGCGTGATATCTTGCAGACCACGAATTAGGTCTGCGCGGCGCAAGCATGCCGGCTTGCGTTTGAGGCTTTTCTCCAAATGCGACAGGTCGGGGCCGAGGCCAGCATATAGGCTTTGCCCAACGGCGCACTCCTCACCCAAGTTAAACTATAGGTCGCAACACATAGTGCTGGCGCTATTGCCGTCCGCATAGCCGCAGGCGCTTTTGTGATCAGTTGTCGCGGTAGATCGACGACGTTATTGCTGTATTAGTACGGATGTTGCTGCCGGTCCCCCTTTTACCCCGATCGTACCTCCAGTTCTGGTAATGCGCGGTGTCTCAAGCATGTTTACCTTGGGAAAAACCGACGCGCATAAAATAATCGATGTTACATATAAAAACGCAGTAATTATCCACTTGGCAGATGTTTATTAATGTTTGGCACTGTCTCAGATCAATAAACTGGTACCAACAACATTATGCTCAAGTGGTATCCATGAAAAATCTTGCCAAAAATGCTCTGAGTCACCTTGCTCGCCCAGATCTCCTGGAAACATGTGCCTACATCAATGGAGAGTGGATTGATGTTTATTGACGTCCATAGATGTTCTATTTGGTACGAAAAACAATTTTAAAAACAGTCGCTTATGAAGATTTTTGTTTTTTGTGTTCCGCATGCGACTACGGAAAGCCAGGGGCCAAGGTATGGGCTGGAGTATGGGCTGAGACTCATCTAGATTGAGTCATCATCCTTTAAATAGGAGGTGACTAATGGCATCACTGACGACAAAAGCCGTAGAGAAGATAATCAGGGCCGGGTTGGCTGGAATGACCAATGATGGCGACGGCCTCTACTTAAAAGTCGGCCGTTCCGGTGGCGCCAGTTGGATCTTTCGCTACAAGATTGCCGGCAAGAGCCGAGACATGGGGTTGGGCGGGAGCCCCGAAGTAAGTCTCGCGAACGCTCGTGAGAAAGCAGCAGCAGCCAGAAAGCTGAGCAAGTCAGGCGTCGATCCGCACACCCGTCGGGATGAGGCGTTGGAGCGACAGCGGTTGAAAAAAGAAGCCGAGCGTATAGCTCAGGCCACAGCAAGAGCTAAGGCAATCCCTTTCAAAGACGTTGCTCTCGACTATATCGCTGCCCACAGGGCGGGCTGGAAAAATGCCAAGCATGCTCAGCAGTGGGAGAACACTTTGGCTACCTATGCGTTCAAGGTCATAGGCTTCTTGTTCCGCGAGGCCAGCCAGGCTGACCTCGTGGCAGCGCTTAGGCTGGTTTGAAGCAGTACGCGGCCAGCTTGTTACCGTCCAGGTCTCGAGCGTAGGCGGCATAGGCGTTCGGTGCCCAGTCGCGGGTGCCTGGGGCGCCTGCGCAGATGCCGCCGGCGGTCAAGGCCGCGGCGTGAAATGCGTCGATGGCGGCGCGGTCCGGCGCCTCGAAGCTGACGGTGACACCGTTACCGACGCTGGCGGGTTCGCCGTTGGCTGGTTTCAGAACGAAGAAGGAAGGGGCGTTCTCGCCCCAGATCGAGCCATTGTCGCCCAGATCGGCGATGCGCTTGTGGCCCAGCGCGCCCAGTACGCTGTCGTAGAAATTGCGGGCTTTTTGCAGATCATTGGTGCCGACGGTGACGTGAGTGAAGACGCTCATCTTTTGGTTCTCTTTGGTAGAAACGAGATGGGTTGGTGTTGCTGTACGTCAGGGGTGCTCCCTGACAACTATCGTTGGGTCTGCTGACTCAGCGATCGAAGTGAATGACGGTACGGATGCTCTTGCCTTCGTGCATCAGGTCGAAGGCCTTGTTGATATCCTCCAGTCCCATGGTGTGGGTGATAAAGGTGTCCAGCGGGATTTCGCCTTTTTGCGCTTTCTCGACATAGCTGGGTAGCTCGCTACGACCTTTCACACCGCCAAAGGCCGAACCGCGCCAGACTCGGCCAGTGACCAGTTGGAATGGACGGGTACTGATTTCCTGGCCGGCACCAGCGACACCGATAATCACCGACTCGCCCCAGCCCTTATGGCAGCACTCCAGGGCCGCGCGCATCAGATTGACGTTGCCAATGCACTCAAAGGAGTAGTCCACGCCCCCCCCTGTCAGCTCGACTATTACGTCCTGAATTGGCTTATCGAATTCCTTGGGGTTGATGAAGTCGGTAGCACCCAGCTGTCTGGCTATCTCGAACTTGGCCGGATTGATGTCGACCGCGATGATCCGGCCAGCCTTGGCCATTGTGGCGCCGATGATGGCGGCCAGGCCGATGCCGCCAAGGCCGAAGATTGCCACGCTGGCGCCTTCTTCCACCTTGGCAGTGTTGAGCACCGCGCCTATGCCGGTAGTCACGCCGCAACCGAGCAGGCAGACCTTTTCCAGCGGTGCCTCCTTTGGAATATTGGCCAGAGAAATTTCCGGTAGCACGGTGTACTCGGAGAATGTCGAGGTGCCCATGTAGTGGAAGATTGGCTGGCCCTTGTAAGAGAAGCGACTGGTGCCGTCAGGCATCAGGCCTTTGCCCTGAGTGGCACGGATTTTCTGGCAGAGGTTGGTCTTTCCGGACTTGCAGAATTTGCACTCGCCACACTCAGGGGTGTAAAGCGGGATCACGTGATCGCCCACCGCAACTGAAGTAACCCCCTCGCCAATCGCCTCGACTATTCCGCCGCCTTCGTGACCGAGAATGGTTGGAAAAAGGCCTTCCGGATCAGCTCCGGAAAGGGTAAAGGCATCGGTGTGGCAGACACCGGTGGCGATGATGCGCACTAGTACTTCACCCGCCTGTGGCGGTGCCACGTCGACTTCGACGATTTGTAGGGGTTGGTTGGCCGCGAAGGCTACGGCGGCTCGCGATTTGATCATTTTCTTGATTCCTCAGTGCAACGAAAGCGGTAGACGGTAATTGATCGTGATAGGGAAGATCACTGCCGCAAGTCCACAGTCACGGCGGTGGTTGGGCGAGTACAACAGAGCAAGATGCTGCCGCTTTCAGGAGGATCCAGTGGCTCTTCGAAATACTCGACAGAGCCTTCCCGCAGGGGGACTTGGCAGGTGTTACACAGGCCTGCCCGGCAATTGAATGGCGGAGTCAGGCCGTTCTGTTCGGCAAGTTCGAGCAGTGATTGGCAATTCTGATCCCAGGCCACACGCGTACCCGATGGTAGAAACTCCACGGTTAGAGCACCTTCAATCGACGCGGTCGGCGCTTTGGGTACGGGCGACGCGAGGGGAAGGGACGCCACTGGTACGACTTCATCCTCCTCGAGGATGGTCGCCGGGCCGAAGAATTCATAATGAATGCGCTTGCCAGCGATCCCGAGGTCGCGCAACAGGCGCCAGTTCGCCTGCATAAAGAATCTGGGGCCGCACAGGTAGACGTCGTAGTCGTCCAGCGGAAGAAGCCTTTGCAAGGTTTCCCGGCTTACCAAGCCCTGGCTGTGAAAGGCAGCATTGGCATGATCGTCGGCATCCGGGTTGCGGTAGCAGTAGTGCACGCTGATCCCTGGGCGACGGCTGGCCAGTGCCAAAACCTCGTCACGAAAGGCATGTACGATTCCACTTTCGCAGGCATGGATGAAATACACCGGACGCGACGAACGTGTACTCAGTTGATGGAGCATGCTCAGCATCGGTGTGAGCCCCACACCGCCACTGAACAACACAACTGGCCTTGGGCTCTCTTCGTCCAGCACGAAGGTGCCTGTGGGGCCAGCGATCTCGAGCGAGTCGCCGACTTGAACAAAATCGTGCAAGTGATTGGACCCTTGACCCGGCGGCAGCTCTGGTCGGTCGAACGGTGCAGGCTCGCGTTTAACCGAAATGCGTACGTGCGAGGGGTCATTGGCGTCTCCGGAGAGACTGTAGTTGCGCAACGCCGTAACACCGCCCTCCAGGGACAGGCGAACAATGAGAAACTGCCCCGGACGAAAGCGCAGATTGGAAACGCCATCGCTCGCCGTCAGGACGAAGGAAGTGATGACTGCGCTCTCTTGTTTTTTTTCAATCACCCGGAAGGTTTTGAAACCTGTAGAGGAAGACAGCGTTTGCAATTGAGTGCCCATCTCATGCCTCCGTCTTTTGTTCCGCAGTGTGTCGTTGGGTCAGCGGAATCAATCTGCCAGGCTGTTCCTGGGCAATCAATTTATCGAGGTTACGGCGAAAACGTAGTGGTCCCGAGTCGGAAGCCAGATCGATGTTGGGCGTGCGCTTGTTGGCCATCCCCTTATGTACGGCACTCAGCACTAACCGATCTTCGGCAAAGGCGTGTCGCACGTCTTCGTCGAACTGGCGTGACACTTCTTCATTTTCGGTATCGAAGTTACGGACCTGGAACCAGTAATAACGTGTGTTCGATTCGTCGATGGGGGTCATGAAGTTGTAGGAGTTCATCAGGAACACATGTTCGTGCAGTTCACCTTCATCACTACCCGTTCCAGCGGGCGTGAACAGGGCCTTGATAATGGCCTGGGACGGGTAATGCACTTCGTAGTGCTGCTTACGATCACAATGACCACTGAACTTGACGAACTTGGCATAGAACGGTGCCACCTCGACATCGCGCATCCAGCGCGAAACAATCACACCGTCATCGGTTACCGTGGTTTGCAACGGTTCCTCTGCGCAGGCTGCGTTACCAAAGGAAGATTGATGCACCCAGGCGACATGTGCGGGGTCCAGCAGGTTGTCGGTCATGTACAGGTAGTTGCACGGGATAACCATACTGTCGCCGCGATTGAGACCCCACGCGGGGTCACCCCATTCAGGCACGTGACAAATTTTCGTTTCGTCTGCCAGTTCGATATCACCCATCCAGATCCAGATCAAACCGTAGCGCACCGCGAGGGGGTAGCTGCGAACCTTGGCGCCTTGGGGAATGCGTTGACTACCGGGCGCACGGACGCAGCTACCCGAGCAGTCGAAGGTCAAACCGTGGTAACCACATTCAATGTCATCACCTTTGCGACGGCCCATTGACAGTGGCAGCTTACGGTGAGGGCAGGCATCTTCGAGGGCTACCGGGGTGCCGTCACTCTTTCGGTAAAGCACCACAGACTCACTGAGAAGAGTTATGGGGTACAGATCATCACCCAGCTCAGCTTCACTGGCGGCTACATACCATGCGTTTCGCAAAAACATGGGGATTTCTCCTTATTATTTGGTTGTTCGCCTTGTGCTGGCGAACGATGGCTAACAAGGAGGACAGGTTACGAGGATCTGATTGAGTGAGAATAGATGTTTAAATCTGTTTGTTTATTTAGATTTACTAACAGGTCATTGGGTTGGATGAGTGCGAGAAGCCTGGACTTGAGCCCGTCTCGGGCAACGCATTCAAGACCGCGCAAGGCAGTCTTGAATGTGGGGTATATCAATGGTTTTCAGCCGTTGTGGTGGGCCAGGGATTTACTGATTGGCTGGCGATTGAATGAGTGGCAATGCCACCAAAGCACGCTCCCAAATTTGCCGAGTGCGCTCCCAAACGACGGCTTGCCAATCAAGATCGGCTGGGTAGAACTGTTCGATTAGCTCCAGTTTGATTTGCCCGGCAACTGGATCTGTGAAATCCCCGTGCAGGTGCAACCAATGGTCGTTGCGCAAAAAAGTATGGATCTGTTCTCCCGGATAAGTGCCGCATTCAATGACGAATGGCATTAAGTGTATGTGCGGTAGCGCGTCAATGATGGCTTGTGATGTGTAGCCAGTCGCTGTTGCGGCTACGCCCGTATCACTCTGGCTGCCAGGTCCGGTGATCAGGGTATACAGCCATGGCCCATAGATCGCTTGAGCATCGCGAAGCGCTGGATAGGCGGATTGGGCAATCGTCATCAGCATGGGGTGGCCATAGTCCCCAGCGCCCGTGTGAAGGTCAAAACACATGACCGCCTGGGTGTGGCTCAAGTGCTCTTGTAAAATCTTGTGCAGGGTTTTGTTCGTCCAACCTGGAGTCTGTCCGCCGTAGTAAAGACCGTCAGGGTGGTTGTACTGGCCGGCCTCGACAATTGACATCACCGCTGCCCAGCCCTCTGTGCGAACTCGATCGTTGAGCAGGGCATCGGCTTGTTCGCGCGATGGCCCCGACAGCTGTTCGCAGGTATAGATAGCGTGCAATGCCTCGTACTGGCGGTTATCGGGCAGGCCTTGAGTGAAGTCCAGATAGTTGCGATTGAGGTCGATGTTGTCTTCATTGACGCGGCGTATCCATGCAGTACCCCAGGGGTTGATGAGGTGGATCATCAGCACTGCGACATCGGCAGACAGGGTCCTCTTGTTGAATTCCTGTAACCATCTGATCTGACAGTTCGAGCCATAGAAACCTTCAACACCGTGGGTGCCGCTGAGGGCGACCAGTACCTTCCTGGCGTGTGGATCGCCAAGCCAGGCAACATCGGTACTCAATGGCTCGCCAAAGGGCCCGCTCAATGGGTGGGGGTAGGTTGTCAGGCTGGCACCTGCCGCTTTAGCGGTAGCCAGAAATTGCTCGCGTTGGCTGTTGTAACTCGGATGCGTGGGAAAACCTGCGCTCATGGTCACCTCTTGTCGATCGCTGGTATCGGACGCTCATGGAGCGTCCGATACCAGGGTTTGGAAGTACGAAGCGTTATTTCAAGCGGCCGGAGAGAAACTGGGTCAATCGTTCACTTTTCGGATTGACCAATACTTCGCTGGGATGTCCTTCTTCTTCTACGCGACCTTGATGCAAGAACATGACGTGGTTGGAAATGTTGCGGGCAAAGCCCATCTCGTGGGTGACCACGACCATCGTTCGGCCTTCCTCTGCCAGCGCTTGCATCACTTTCAACACTTCGCCGACCAGCTCCGGGTCGAGCGCTGATGTCGGCTCGTCGAACAGCATAACTTCCGGCTCCATCGCCAGCGCACGGGCAATGGCCACGCGCTGTTGCTGACCGCCGGAGAGATGCGAGGGATATTTACTCTCCACGCTTGAGTCCAGGCCAACCTTGCGCAGGTACTGGTGGGCTCGCTGCACAGCTTCCTTGCGCTTGATGCCAAGGACATGAATGGGCGCTTCGATGATGTTTTCCAGCACCGTCATGTGCTGCCACAGGTTGAAGTGCTGGAACACCATCGACAGTTTGGTGCGTATTTTTTGCAGTTGGCGCGGATCGGCCACACTCATGGCGCCGTTGATATCTTGTTTCGTGCGAATTTCCTCGTTGTTCACGGTAATTCGCCCGGCACAGGGCTGTTCGAGGAAGTTGATGCAGCGCAGGAAGGTACTCTTACCTGATCCGCTCGAACCGATGATGCTGATGACATCACCTGTTTTGGCTTTGAGTGATACACCTTTGAGGACTTCATGAGGGCCGTACTTCTTGTACAGCTCATCTATGTTTAACTTGTACATTTTCGACGCTCTCCAAATGGCGGCAGATCAATGAGCTTGAGGTTTCAAGAAGGCCAGCCAGCGAATTTCGCAGCGACGAAAAAGCCAGACCAGGGTAAACACCATCAAGGCATAGAGCACCGCCGCTATACCGAATGCCTCGAACGAGGAGTAAGTGGCCGAGTTCACATCGCGGGCGACCTTAAGCAAATCAGGAACGGTGGCGGTGAATGCGAGGGTGGTGGAGTGCAGCATGAGGATCACCTCATTGCTGTAGTACGGCAGCGCACGACGTAGCGAAGACGGCAAAATGATTCGTCGGTACAAGGTAAAGCTGGACATGCCATAAGCGCGACCGGCTTCAATTTCACCGTAAGGTGTCGCGCGGATCGCTCCAGCGAAAACCTCCGTGGTGTATGCGCAGGTGTTGAGGGCAAAAGCCAATAACGTGCAGTTGATCCCTTCGCGGAAGAAGGCATTCAGTTCCGGTTGGGATCGGACCATTTCCAGGCTGTAGACACCGGTATAAAGAAGCAGCAACTGGATATACAGCGGCGTACCTCGAAACACATAGGTATAGAACCAGACGGGCCCGCGGATGAACGGATTTCTTGAGACGCGCGCCACTGCCAGAGGCACAGCGAAGACGCCGCCGATGGCGATGGAAACCACCAGCAGCCACAATGTCATGGCAACGCCGGACAGTTGATAGCCATCGAACCAGAGGTAGGATTGCCAATACTCCTGGATGATTTCGATCATAGCTGTGCCCCTCTGACACCGGCAGAGTAGCGGCGCTCCAGCCACATCAGGATGCCGTTGGACAGGGTGGTAATCGATAGATAAATCAGAGCGCCGATCAGACTGAAGTAGAACAATTGCATCGAGTGTTTGCCGGCATCCTGGGTTACCTTGACGATATCTATAAGACCGATAATCGAGACCAGCGCGGTTGCCTTGATCAGCACCTGCCAGTTGTTGCCTATGCCTGGAAGTGCAAAGCGCATCATTTGTGGGAACAGGACTCGCACAAAAATTTGTCGACGATTCATTCCATAGGCGATGGCAGCCTCAAGCTGGCCGGCAGGTACAGACTGAAAGGCGCCGCGAAACGTCTCGGTGAAATAGGCGCCGTAGATGAAACCAAGGGTAAAAACCCCGGCAACAAATGGATTGAGATCAACCTGCTCGAATTGCATCCACTCGGTAAAAACATTCAAAAAAATTTGTAGGCTGTAGAACAACAGCAACATGATCACCAGATCAGGAACACTGCGGATCAATGTTGTGTAACCTGTTGCCAACACTCGCAAGAGGCGCTGGTTGGAAAGCTTTGCCGACGCACCGATTAAACCGAGTGACACAGACAGCAACATCGAGAGCAACGCCAGCTTGATGGTTGCGAAGGTACCTTCGAGTATCAACGCACCATAACCCTGTAAAAACATGTTCTGTCTCTCCTTCGGCAATAGCGGTCCGCAGACCGTCTATTTAGAGGCTTGGAAATCAGGGGGGAACTGTGGAGGAAGATAGGAAGGCTCTTGATCATCTACGTAGGGATGATCAGAGCCAGCCAGGAAAAGGATTCAGTTATAGATGTCGAAAGTGAAGTACTTCTTCTGAAGCGCCTCGTAGGTTCCGTTTTCGTGCATTTCTGCCAGAGCGCCGTTGATGGCTTTGATCAGCGCCTGGTCATCCTTGCGCAGGCCAATCGCAATCCCCTGGCCCAGTAGCTTTTCATCCTGGACAGTGTCGCCAGCAAAAGCGAAACCGGTATTTTGGGGCGTCTGCAAGAAACCGATGTCTGCAACGACCGCGTCTGTCAGGGTGGCATCGATACGGCCACTGACCAGGTCCGGGTAGAGCAGATCCTGATTGGTGTAGGACACCATGGTAACGCCATGTGGTGCCCAAACTGACCTGACGTAAGCCTCCTGGGTACTGCCTTGGGCGACGCCGACACGCCTACCCTTGAGCGACTCCACTGTCGGGAGCAAACCGCTATCAGCCTTGGCGATCAGACGATTGGGCGAGTTGTAGAGCCGGTCAGAGAACGCGATATTTTCTTTGCGTTTTTCGTTGACGGTCATCGCCGAAAGAATGCCATCGAACTTCTTCGCCTTGAGTGCCGGGATGATGCTGTCGAAAGCGACTTCCACCCAGACGCACTTGACCTTGAGTTGAGCGCAAATGGCATTACCCAGATC
>NZ_JBFUID010000068.1:0-29838 GCF_056402055.1 Pseudomonas sp. P4_C4
GCTCCTACATGGGTCAGTGTTGTGTCGGCTTCCTGTGTTCGGAACTATGACCCGCACACCCAGCCAAGTTCCTCAAACAATGCCCAAAACCTTGAACAAAAATGCATATTCGAGTGCTACGTCACGCAATCCCTGATATCGACCGCTCATCCCGCCATGCCCGGCACCCAGTTCAGTCTTGAGCAGCAGGGTATTGCTGTCGGTCTTGGTCGCGCGCAATTTCGCCACCCATTTGGCCGCTTCCCAATACTGTACGCGGCTGTCGTTGTAGCCAGCGATCACCAGGGTCGCCGGATACGCTTGCGCGGTGACGTTTTCGTACGGGGCGTAGGCCTTGATCCGATCATGGACCTCCGGTTCTTCAGGGTTGCCCCACTCGTCGTATTCCGTGACGGTCAATGGCAGGTCAGGGTCGAGCATGGTGTTGAGTACGTCGACGAACGGCACTTCGGCGATGGCGGCGCCAAACAGCTCCGGCCGTTGATTGAGCACCGCGCCGATCAGCAAGCCACCGGCGCTGCCGCCGCTGATCGCCAACTGCGGTGCAGTGGTGAAGCCCTGGGCGATCAGGTGTTCGGCGCAGGCGATAAAGTCGCTGAAGGTGTTGTGCTTGTGCTCCTGCTTGCCGGCGCGATACCAGGCTTCCCCCAGTTCGCCACCGCCACGCACGTGGGCAATGGCAAACGCCATGCCGCGATCCAGCAGGCTCAGGCGCGCGTGGGAAAACCACGGGTCGAGGCTTTCGCCATAGGCGCCATAGCCGTAGAGGTACAGCGGCACGGGTTTGCCGAGGTCTGCGCGCTTGATCACCAGGCTGATGGGCACTTGCGTACCGTCCGGTGCAGTGGCCCACAGGCGCTGGCTGACGTAGGCATCGGCATCGAATGGGCCGAGCACCGGAGTTTGCTTGAGCACTTTCTGCTCGCCAGAGGCCAGGTCCAGTTGGCGGATTTGCGCCGGACGGTTCAACGCTTCGTAGCGCAGGCGAATCCGCTCGCTTTCGAACTCCAGGCTGTTTTGCACGTGCAGGCTGTAGGCCGCATCCGGCAGTTGCACGCGATAGGGCGCCAGGCCTTGCGGGTGAACCTCAATGACCGGCAAGCCGCCGACCCGCAGGCTGAGGGTCATGGCCCCGGTGTTCAGGCTGATGCCGTCGATCATCACCGTGTCACTGTGGGGGATCAGGTTCTGCCAGTCGGCTTCGGTGGGCGCGGCACCGGTATCTACAGCGGTGTACAAGGCGAAATTGATGCCGTCACGGTTGCTGCGAATGAACCAGGTCCATTGACCGTCGAGTACGCCGTGGTCGACGTCGTACTCATGATCCTCGACCCGTGGCGCGATGCAGGTAAAGGCTTGCTGCGGCTGGTTGGCGTCGAGGACCCAGGCTTCGCTGGTGGTTTTGCTGCCCACGGACAGCAGCAATTGCTGCTCGGAGCTTGAACGGTAGCAATGCATGAAGAAGCGCCCGTCCGGCTCATGGAACACTTCTTCGGCCGCCGTGCCGTCCAGTCGATAGCGATACAGCTTGTGCGGACGATGGGTGTCATCCAGTTCGCCAAAGAACAGCGTCAGGCTGTCGTTGGCCCAGGTCATGCTGCCGTCGCAGTCCTGGAATTCCAGTTCACTGACACGGCCGTCGGACAATTCCTTCACGAACAGCGTGTAAATCTCCTCGCCACTGGAGTCGATGCTGTAGGCCAGGCGCTGGTGATCCGGGCTGATGCTGAACGCCCCGAGCGAAAAGAAGCCGCCATTGGCCAGTTCGTTCGGGTCCAGCAGTAGTTGTTCGCGGCTTTCGTCGAGGGTCAGGCTGTCATCGGCCGGACGCGGGCAGCGGTAGTGCCGGGCGTACTCATCGCCCGCCGTGGTGCGGGTGTAATACAGATACGGTCCCCACGGCGAGGGCAGGGACAGATCGGTCTCGAGAATCCGCCCCTTGATCTCTTCGAACAGGGTTTCACGCAGCCCGGCCTGGTCGGCGGTTTGCGCTTCCTGATATCTGTTTTCGGCCTTGAGGTAGTCGAGCACTGCTTCTGTGTCGCGCTCTTGCAGCCAGGCATACGGGTCGGAGCCATCAGCCATGTGGGCAATCGGAGCGTCGTGAATGTTGGCGGATAGGGGCATGAAGGGCTCTCGAACAGTGTACGGAATAGGGGTTTGGCAACCGGTGGGAGCGGGCCGCGCCCAACAGTCAGGCATTGATGCAGCCTGACGGGCGAAAAGCCGTTATCATAAGCGCCTCTGTGCGACACGCGTAGCGTGTCTCCAAGACTTCGAGGTGTAGAGTCATCTTGAAGGGCTTCCGAAAGGAAGCCAAGAGCTTGGGTACCCAACCCCAAGAAACAAAACCCTCCCAGAAGTCCAATGCCTTCAAGGACTTGCCGCAGCGGCGGTGGCAAACTCAAGGTCGATTAGCGCTCGGTAGCTCGACCGCAGTACCAGATTTTCCGGTGCTGGAGTGCCTACTACACATCAGCCCTATTCAGGGTTAAACCCATGCGGGAGAGAATCCCCGCTGGGGTTCCCTCCTGCTTTTGAAACAGGAGGTAACAATTCTTTGGGCATGCTGCCTCGGCAGTCCCTGCTCACATCAAACCGGAGACATGAGCGAAAGCTCTGTCTGTCATTGTCCATCTACCTTGCTCGCAAGGTGGCAGCGGACTCGTTGTGCGACCAACGATAGCCTAGGAAGACATGCGTCACTGGTAACGGTGAGGTGTGAAGCTCTTCTCACAATGTAGTCCCCGTCAGGGTGTGCTTTTGCCGCGAGGTAAAGCATAGATACTCGGAGCAGTACCGGGTTGAGACGCTAGGCTGGTTGGCATGGGTAACGTAAGTGAACTGCTGATAAACGCCGTAATTATGAACAAGCCAAAACTGCTGTCAGGCTTGAGCCAAAAGGCACGTGGTCGGATACCTCTGTAGAGGCTTGAGGTACGTCGTCATAGGACCATCGGTGAAAAGGCAGGCCCTAAACCAATCGTGTGACAGGCAGGGAACGTGGTAAGCCCGTATGGCCGCCTTCGGGCAGGTGAACCGCAAGGGGATCTGTTGGCTGTGTGGGTATGGGATCGCAGAGAAAGCGAAAGCCGGGCTGTAATGGCTCGGATAGGGGTTGGGACATTACCCCACGGGAAACCGGGCAGACTTCTGCGTGGTCTTTCGTCGCATGAACTCTGACTGAACCTGTCTCAATGATCTTAGAGACCCAGCAGTATTGGGCCTCCTACTAATCCAACCCTGACGGGAGCGTCCATTCCCGTCAGGGGATGCGTACGTCTTCTGCTCGGGGAAACTTGAGAGGAAGGCAGCATGATAGAGCACAGCCAAATGGCCGTGCCTGCGCTTTCTGGCACTCCGCAACAATGGCATGACATCGATTGGTGTCGTGTTCAGCGGAATGTTCGGGCAATGCAGGTGCGGATTGCGAAGGCTTGTCGGGAAGGCAAATGGCGCAGGGTGAAAGCCCTGCAACGGATGCTGACCCGCTCTCGATCGGCCAGATACTTGGCCGTACGGCGAGTCACTGAAAACCAGGGTAAGCGCACGGCGGGAGTCGACCGCGTGCTCTGGGATACACCCGACGCAAAATGGAAAGCGGCAAATGGGTTGAAGCGTCACGGATATAAGCCACGACCTTTACGGCGTGTGTTCATTCCGAAGTCGAATGGGAAGGAACGCCCTTTGGGTATCCCAACCATGACTGACAGGGCTATGCAGGCGCTGTATTTGCTAGCTCTGGCACCCATTGCAGAAACCAAGGGCGATCCGAACAGCTACGGCTTCAGGATCGAACGCTCTACGGCGGATGCGATGGGGCAGTTGTTTGTTTGCCTGTCCAAGAAGGTTTCGGCCCAATGGATACTGGAGGCGGACATACAAGGCTGCTTTGATCACATTAATCATGACTGGATGCTCGCCAACGTCCCTATGGACAAAGCGATTCTTCGGAAATGGTTGAAGGCTGGCGTGATTCATAAAGGCCAGCTACAGGCAACGGATGCTGGTACGCCACAAGGCGGGATTATCTCGCCTACCTTGGCAAATATGGCGCTCGATGGTCTGGAAACACAGCTCAAGCAGTATCTGGGCGTGACAAGGGCCAGAAAGCTGAAGATCAACGTGGTGCGGTATGCGGATGATTTCGTGATTACTGGAGACTCGAAAGAGGTACTGGAAAGCGAAATCAGACCTTGGGTGGAGCAATTCCTGGCAGTACGCGGGTTGCAGTTATCCCCTGAGAAAACACATATCGTCCATACCGATCAAGGCTTCGACTTTCTGGGTTGGAATTTCCGTAAGTACGACGGGAAGCTTCTGATCAAACCGAGTAAGAAGAACGTCAAGGCGTTCTATCACAAGGTGAAGGAGGTCATCGACGCCAACAAGATGGCGAAGCAGGAGTATTTGATTCGATTGCTCAATCCCATCTTGAAAGGCTGGGCGCTGTATCACCAGCCTGTAGTAGCCAAGCAGGCCTACAGCCGCATGGATAATTTGTTGTTTTATGCTCTATGGCGTTGGGCAAAGCGGCGGCACCCGAACAAGTCACTGCAATGGATAGGGAAGAAGTATTTCCGAACTCAAGGAAGCAGAAGTTGGGTGTTTGCCACCACGATGTTGGAGGAAAACGGGACGAAAAAGGAGGTCGCTCTGTATTCGCTTGCGAGTACACCGATCGAACGACACAGGAAGGTTAGTGGGGAGTACAACCCCTTTGACCCTTCCATGGAAGAAATGGGCGAGAAGCTGCGGACGGCACAGATGCTGAAAAAGCTGAAGTATCGCAAACAGATTCTCAGTCTCTATCAAAGCCAGAAAGGACTGTGTCTGATGTGCAAACAACCGATTACGAAGGAAACGGGATGGCATGACCATCACATTATCCACCGCACTCATGGCGGTAGAGACACCCTGGATAACCGGGTACTATTGCATCCTATTTGTCACCAACAGCTTCACAGCCGTGGATTGACAGTGAACAAACCGGCTCCGCAAGGGGCTTTCTAAAGACTTGAGCCGTATGCGTTGAAAGGCGCACGTACGGTTCTTAGGGGGAGGCAGGCCAGTAATGGCCTGTCTCTACCCGACTTGCCTGCCTTGCCATGGACACCATGACCGAGAACGACTATCTGATCGCTTGGGGCCTCTACGCCTTCGCCGCTTTGGGCTGCCTGTTGGTGTGGATGCGCTTGACCCGCTGGATGTGGCGCTGGCTGCGTGAGCCGCTACGGCTGGCCATGGCCGTGCTGCTGTTCAGCCCGACCATCATCGACCCGGTCAAGGATAAAGTCGCACCGGCCGTCGCCATTACCGCCCTCGACCTGCTGTTCAAGGTCGGCAACAACGCCTGGCGGGCGATTTCCGATCTGTTCATGTACGGCATGATCGCGTTCGGCCTCTATCTGGTGCTGGTGGCGATCCGTTTCCCTATCGAGCGCGCCTCCAACGCCCGCAAGGAACAGGCTGCCGCGGCCAAAGCCGCCGTGCGCGCCGAAGAACCCGAAGATGATCAACCGTTCGGCGGTGCCGGCGATGATCGTTACGGTCGTCCACCGGTGCCGAGCAATCCTCAGCGGATGCGAGTCGAACCCCGTCTGTAACCTTGCCCCTGCGATTGAGCGAGAGTCCGAGCATGTGTGAGTTATTGGGCATGAGCGCCAATGTCCCGACCGATATCGTGTTCAGCTTCACCGGGCTGATGCAGCGCGGCGGTCGCACCGGCCCGCACCGCGATGGCTGGGGCATTGCCTTCTATGAAGGCCGTGGGCTGCGACTGTTCCAGGATCCGGCGGCAAGCTGCGAGTCGGAAGTCGCGAACCTGGTGCAGCGCTATCCGATCAAGAGCGAAGTGGTGATCGGGCACATCCGCCAGGCCAACGTCGGCAAGGTCTGCCTGTCCAACACGCATCCGTTCGTCCGTGAGCTGTGGGGGCGCAACTGGTGTTTCGCCCATAACGGCCAGTTGGCGGATTTCCAGCCTGCGGCCAGTTTCTATCGCCCTGTGGGTGATACCGATAGCGAAGCGGCGTTCTGTGATTTGCTCAACCGTGTGCGTGCGGCGTTCCCCGAACCGGTCGAGGTCGAAGCGCTGCTGCCGGACCTGGTGGCCGCTTGCGCCGAATACCGCAGCAAAGGCGTATTCAACTGCCTGCTCAGCGATGGCGACTGGTTGTTCTGCTATTGCTCGACCAAACTGGCGCAAATCACCCGTCGCGCACCGTTTGGCCCCGCACGCTTGAAAGACGTCGACGTGATCGTCGACTTTCAGGCCGAAACCACGCCTAACGACGTGGTCACCGTCATCGCCACCGAACCCCTGACCGAAAACGAAACCTGGACCCGTTACGAACCGGGCCAATGGAGCCTGTGGCGACGTGGCGAATGCGTCAGCCAGGGCAAGACCGAATAAGGATCTGCTTTCCATGTTGCTCAGTTATCTACGGCTGGTGTTGTTTGCGGCGGGCCTGTTGATCGGTGTCCAGGTGCCGGGCTTCATCAGCGATTACGCCAAGCGGGTCGAAGCCCATCTGATCGAGGCGCAAGCCGGCTTGAGCGGCTTTCAGAACACCGCCAATCAGTTTTTCAAGGGTGACATGCAGGCTCTGGTCGCGCATTACCGCGCCAGCGAAGACCCGATCTTCCGCAGCGATGCCGACAGCCTGAGCAACCTGCTGACCCGCCAACTGGCGTTGGACAAGCAGTTCCAGGCGATGCAGGGGCCGTGGTACATCCGCTTCCTGCAAGTGGCGCTGGCTGCCGATCCGGACATCCGCAAGGAAACCTGGAATGGCTACAGCTACCAGATCCTGTTGACGCCCGAAGCGATGAGCTGGGGCATGAGCGGCGCATTGTTGCTGTCGTTAGGTCTTGAATGCCTGTTCCGACTGATCGACTGGGTGGTGCTGGGCGGCAAGCGTCTGCGCCAGAGCCGGCCAATCGAAGAGCGGGATTTGCGCGGTTTGTAACACCGTCGAACGTCAAGGAGCCGGCAAGCCGGCTCCTTGCTTGATTACCAATCAATCGAATAGGTCATGCTCAAGGTACGGCCTTCGGCGTTGGGGAATGGCGCTCTGGCGTTGGCTTGGGCGAACAGGTTGACGTACGTGCGGTTGGTCAGGTTGTACACCCCGCCTTCCAGGCGACCGACCGGCAAGTACACGGAGCCGAGCAGGTCCACCAGCGTATAGCCATCGATGTCGCGCCCGTTGTTGTCCTTGGCGGCAGCGTCGTAACTGGACAGGTGCATGCCTTGCAGGCGCAGGGTGTAGTCGTCTTCGGCGTAGCCGACGAACAGCGTGGTTTTGGCCGGTGAAATGCGTGTCGCCGGCAGATCGATCCATTTCCCGTTCTGCTCGGTCTCGCCTTTGGCCCAGGCATAGGTGCCACCCACCGACCAGTGATCGGTCGCGAGGTAGGTCAGGCTGTTTTCGATACCGCGAACCCGCTCCTTCTGGTTGATCAGACGCAAGACACGGTCATTGGCATCGTAGAACTGAGTCACGTCCGAGGTGTTTTCATAGACGGTGACGTCGGCCTGCCACCGGTCCCAGTCACCGCGCCAGCCCAGCTCGTAGCTGTCGACCTTGATGGCCTGGGCGTTGAGGCTCTGGATGTCGAAGGTGCTGTTCACGTCACGCAAGAAGCGCTGGATGTCCGGCAGCGAAAACCCCTGGCTGTAATTGGCGAAGACGTCCTGATGTTCACTCAGGTGATAGACCGCGCCCAGGTTATAGAGCGTCGCGTCGTATTTGAGGGTATCGCCGGGCAGGATGGCACGTACACCGGTCTGGACGATCTCGCCGTAAGCGACGCTGTCGGAGACTTCGCTTTCGATCCATTCGCGGCGCACACCGCCACGCAAGGTCCAGTCACCGATGTCCCAGGACATCTGCCCGAACAGCGCCTTGGTGGTGGTTTCGATATCCGGGCCCATCTCGTAAGTGGTGCCAGTCTTGGTGTAGGTCAGCCCTTTGACGGTGTATTGGTCACCGCGCTGGCGGGAGCGTTCGTGATCATAGTCGGCGCCCCAGACCAGGTTGCCTGTGGCGCTGCCGATGGCCGGCAACGGCGTGTCGATGGCCGCACGCAGGCCGTAGACATCCTGCACGCTGTTGTTGTCGGCGATCCCGGCCTTGCCCCGCGACAGGTCCGGGAAGAACAGCGCGTCGGCCCGGCGCCAGTAGCTTTCCAGTTGCAGGCCCTGGCCGTAGAAGTCGTTGTCGGTGTAGTTGAGGTTGGCCGCCTGGTTATGGGTGTAGGGCTGGTCGTCGAGTTTCAGCCCTTTGACCGCCACGGCCTCTTGCAGGTTTTTCGGGTCTTTTGTGTAGCCAGTGTCCTGCTGGTCCTTGTAGTCCTGCAGCGACAGGCTGAGTTTTTTATCGGCATCCAGTTCGTAACCGAAACGACCTTGCAGGTCATAGGTGTCGGTGTCCATGTTGCTGCCCTGGGATGTGTCCTGAGGGATGCGATTGCCGTTGCCGTCGTACTGATCGTTGCGCTGGGTCAGGTCGGCGGACACGTACCAGTCCAGGGCATCCTTGCGCCCGGTAGCACTCTGAAAGGCCTCGTAGGCGAAACCCTTGCTGTTGAGGTTGTTGCCGGTGGTCAGGCCCAGTTTGCTGCTGTAGGCAAGGTCCTGACCCTGGTTGCGCTTGGTGATGATGTTGATGATGCCGCCCGAAGCACCGGCACCATAAATGCTGCTGGCGCCGGAAACCACCTCGATGCGTTCGATACTGGCCGGTGCGATGCTGTTGAGCTGGCGGAAGTTGTCCCGCGTGGCGTTCTGCGACACGCCGTCGATCAACACCAGCATGTTGCGCCCGCGCAGGGTCTGGCCGAAGTTGCTCATCCCGCCGCTGGACGGCGCCAGGCCGGGAACCAGTTGCCCCAGAATGTCGGAGACCCGACGCCCGGCGCCACTCTGTTGGCGGATCTGTTGTTCGTCGATCACCTGGACCGAGCCTGGAATCGAGGCAATGGTCGCTTCGCTGCGCGTCGCGGAAACGACGGTGGCTTGCATGTTCAATGTGCCGGGTTGCTGGTCGGTGTCCTCGGCCCAGGTCTGGGCGCTGAAGGAGCCGAGCAGCGGAATCATCAAGGAAAGTTTGGTTCGGGTCATGAGTGGGTCTTTTTTTTAGTCGTGATTAGTGTTGGTAGACAAGATTGCGGGGGCCGGTGTGGAGGTGAATGAGCGCACCCAGCGGATCCCGATGGCGGCCAGTGCGTAAGTCAACGCCACCAGCCAGAAACTGTGGGCCAGCCCGACCAGCCCCATGCCGATCCCGCCGAGGACGGCACCGAGCAGAGCGCCAGCCTTGGCCGCGCTGTTGCCCAGGCCGAGGGCAAAACCCTGCTGGCTTGAAGACACGGTGTTGGCGATCAGCGCGTAGGCGACGGGGAGCAGTGCGCCTTGCCAGATGCCCCAGACCAACCGGCTGACGAGAAAACCCAGCCATTCGCTGGCCAGTGCCGTGGCCGCGAGCGTCAGGGCGCAGAGCCAGGCAATGCCTTCGATGACGCGCAAGGTGTAAGCCGGTTGCCAGCGGTCGAACAGACGCCCCCACAGCGGTGCGGAAATGGCCAGGGTCGCGGCGCTCGCCGCGTAAGTAGCGCCGATCAGCCAGCCCGGTGCGTGCAGAATGTCGGCGACGTACAGCGCGTAGAAGGGTTGCGGCATCATCTTCGCGGCTTGAATCAACACGATCACCAACAGGATTCCACTGAGCCAGCCTTTAGGCAGGGCCACCGGCGCAACCGGTTTCTTCGTCGAGGCTCGCGCCTTGTCGGCCGGCAGGAAAAAACTCCCCAGTGCACACAGCAGGCAAATCGCCGACGCGCCATAACAGAGCAGGGCAAACCCCGAGATGTCCATCAGCCAGCCACCCAGCACCGGGCCGATCAACGAGCCGACGGCGGTCGCCGATTGCAGACGGGCCAGGGTGTGACCGCGCCGGGAATTGTCGCAGCAGGCCAGGGCATAGGCTTGCGCGGCGGCGAGAAATCCGGCCAATGCGCCTTGCATCACGCGAATGCCCACCAGCAGCCACGGGTCGAGAGTAATCGCCGCCAGCCCTTGGCACAGCGCAAGTGCCAGCAACGCCCGAACGATCATCGGCTTGTGCCCGGTGCGATCACCCAACCGCCCCCACGCGGGCGTCAGCAGCATGGCCGCCAGCATCGGGCCGGCATAGACCAGCGCCGATAGCAGCGCGGTGTAGCCGGCGCCCTCTGGCCCAAGCAGACGCTGGATCTGCAAGGGCCAGAACGGGCCGCTCATTTCCATGGCACCCATGGAGACAAACTGGATGACTATCAGCAGTCGCAACGCACGGCCATCAGCGAGCATCGGCGTTGGTTCGCAGCGGATTGCTCAGGCGTCCGACGATGTCGGCGTGGCTGTCGTGCAAGCGCATGCGCATGAACGATTTGGCCGGCCAATCCTGTTCCAGCAGGGCCTGACGCTCGCTTTCCCAGCGTGCCGGTTCGACATGCTCGCGCACGCTCTCGAAGCATTGTTCAACGTGCGTAGCCAAACGCTCCCAAAGGCTATTTTCCGGCACATTCCAGTGGCGGGCGCAGAGCAACGTCAACTCACCGAGGTGGCACATGAACGTGGTGTGCAGGAGCTTGTCGCGGACAAAACCGGCGTCGTCGTACAGGGTCATTTCCGGATCGTGCAGCTGGATATCCAGACCCTTGGCGTGCAGGGTTTTGCGATCAATGCGGATGTCGCCGAAGTCACGCAGCAGCAGCCGATTCAACTGCCCGTCAGCGCCCATCACCATGAAGCTGTTTTGCTGGTGCGCTTCGAACGCCACGCCATACATCAGGTAGATGCCCAGCAGGCTCGGGACGGCAATCGACAGGTAATCATCGAAGAACGCCAGCATGGCCTCGCTGTCGTCACGACCCTGAGCCAGTTGCACCCAGTCACGCAGCAACGGTTGTTCGAATTCGTTTACGGCGAACAAGCTGCCGACCGGCACGGCCAGTTCGCTTTCTTGCAGCAGGGTCAGCGGGTTGTCGCGGTACAGCACGGCGGCATGCCGGGACAGTTCGTCATTGGCCGGTTGTGGCGCGTAGTGCACGCCGATGCGCTCCGGCACGATGTTCAGCCGGCGCTGAATCTGCGGTTCGTGATCGAGAATCTGCAGTAGCAGTTGGCTGATGCGCGGTCCCATCCGGGCCGAACGCGGCGACACGGTGCGCTGCACGCTGGTCAGGCGCAAGGCCACCGGCAGTTTGACCATCGGCGCAACACGGCTGGCCTCTGGTAGGACCGTGCGGAAGGACATGGTCGGGTGGCCAGTGAAGGCAACGATGTCGGTGACGATCAGCAGGTTGTCGGCGATCTCGCTGGTGAACGAATTGGGCAGTTCTTCATCGGCTTGCCATGGGTGCGACGGCAGCGGGAGGTAGTCCGTTGCCTCCAGGCCCCGTTGCTGCAAATGACGCTGCAATTGTTCGGCGGCCTGCGGGAAGTGGCCCTGCCACCAGTCCCAGTAATCGGCGGTGCCGGCCAGTGATTCGACGTGGGTGTACTGACGGTGCAGGGCGCACAGCACAATCGGAAAACTCGCTTCGAATTCCGGTGAGAAGGCGATGACCTGCGCAGCGCTCAAGCCCAGCTTGGTCTTGTAGTTCGGATGCCAGGGGTGACCGAGCGTGCCCCACTGTTCGAGCAATGATGTCGGGTTCTGGTGGTCGGGGCTGGCTTTGAGCCAGGCGAACAGATTGTCGTTGTGCTCGGTGTCGATCTGCTCTCTCAGGCGCTCGGTCCATCCATGGTGGAACGCCAGGCACAGGGTGTCGTTGCTGTAGCTATCGTCCAGCTCGCGGGCCAGACGTTCCAGTACCTGCGGGGAGGCGGGCGGGTTGAGCTGAGTGCTGAGGTGAGCGAGCAGTTCACTGGGCAACTGGATTTTGTGCGGCAGGCTGTCGGGGGTGTGCAGGACGATGCTGCCACGCAGGTCCCAGCTGTTCATTCTTCCGCCCGTCAGGTGGTCGAAGCAAAGCTGCATACCGTCGCCAAGCGGCAGCCAGCAACGGCCGTTGTCGTCGTACTCGCAGGCGTCGGGGTTGATCAGGCGTTCGCGAAACAGCGCCTGGATCAGGCGTTGGAAGCAGCGCTGGGCGGCAGGCTCCAGGGCATTGCTCAAATGGTCGAGGGTGATGCGGTGGGACTGGAAGGCAGGAGTGCCGAGGGCTTCGCTCCAGTTTGAGAGCAATTGCTGCTGTTTTTGCGTGTAAGCGCGCATCAAGTCCGACTCCTTCTGGACAGTGGTTTAACTGAATGCGCGCAGAGAATACATTTTTCAAATAATAATGCAAATGATAGTAATTCCTACTTGTGGTGTGGAAAACTCCTTTTCAGAGGCCGGCCAGGGGTTTGCTCAAGACCATGTAGCGCTCTCCCACCTTCCGCGCATACTCCTCCAACACCTGCTGACACAAGGCCACAATCTCCTCGACCCACTCAACGCCCACCCGCCACGACACCACCACCTGCAAGTCGGGTGGTCGCTGATCGATGTCCAGCAAGGTCAATTCGCCACGCGCCAGTTCCTCGGCCACCAGCACCGGCGGCAACGCGCCGATGCCAAAACCGTCGCGCAGCAGCCGGGTAATCGCCGACACCGAGTTCACGCAGTTCAACCGTGGCGTCATCACGCCATTGGCCTGCATCAGGGCGAGCACTTCCTGATGCGGGTGGGAGTTTTTCGAGTAGGTAATGATCCGCTCTTTCGCCAGATCGGCGACGCCTGAATACTCACGGTTGTACAGGGAATTGCTGGCCACAATCCAGCCCATGGGGTGGCTGGCCAGTTCCAGGCTGCGCACGCTTTCCTGGCGCAGCAGGTCGGTTTGCAGGATCACGTCGAGAAAGCCTTTTTGCAGCTGATCGCAGAGGTTGAGCGAGGTATCGGCCACCAGCTCGATTTCCACCAGTGGGTAGTGATCGGTCATCTGCGCCACCAACGGGCTTAGCCAGGTGTGGATCACCGTGTCCATCACGCCAATGCGCACCCGTCCGGCCTTGCTCGAACGGGTCTCGATCGACTGCTTGAGTGCCTGCATGGTGTCCATCATCTGCTCGGCGTAATCGAGCACTTTGAGGCCTTCGGGCGTCAGGCTCACGCCGCGCGAATCCCGCAGAAACAGCTTTACCCCGAGCTCGCCTTCAAGCACCGCAATTCGGCTGGAAATCGAGGCCTGAGTGGTGAAGAGCTTGTCGGCGGTCAGGCGAAAACTCTTGAGTCGGGCGACCCAGACGAAGGTCTCGAGAAACTTCAGGTTCATGGGATAAAGATTTCTTATGGCTAAGGCGGGTTTTTATTAGTTGGACGTAGCAGGGGCGCGCGTCCAAAAATCGACGCATCCGGTTCCCACGATAGGCGTCGTCGGGGCTCAGAACAATACCAATAAAATCAGCGCGGAGATTTGCCATGAGTGCGCCCGACACCACCGCCACCCCGAAAGCCTCGGCCCGTCCGGGACCTTTCGACTGGTATCGCAACATCAATCAGCAGGAACGCCGCACCTTCTGGAGCTGCAAGATCGGCTATGGCCTGGACGGCATGGACACCCAGATGCTCAGCTTCGTGGTGCCGACCCTGATTGCCATGTGGGGCATCACCACCGGCCAGGCCGGGCTGATTCACACCAGCACGCTGATCGCTTCGGCCATCGGTGGCTGGGTGGCGGGGATTCTCTCCGACCGCATTGGTCGTGTGCGCACCTTGCAACTGACGGTGCTGTGGTTTGCCTTCTTCACCTTCCTCTGCGGCTTTGCCCAGAGCTACGAGCAACTGCTAATTGCACGGACCCTGATGGGATTCGGTTTCGGCGGTGAGTGGACGGCCGGCGCGGTGCTGATCGGCGAGGTGATTCGTGCCCAGGACCGTGGCAAGGCCGTTGGCATGGTGCAGTCCGGCTGGGCGCTGGGTTGGGGGCTGACCGCGATTCTGTATGCGCTGCTGTTCTCGGTATTGCCACCGGAGGATGCCTGGCGTGCGCTGTTCATCCTCGGCATCGTGCCGGCGATCTTCGTGATTTTCGTCCGCCGTCTGGTCAAGGACCCGGAAATCTATCGTGAAGCCAAAGCGAAACAGGAGCCGGGCAACCCGTCGAAGTTCTACGAGATCTTCGCCCCCGGCATGCTCTTCACCACGATTCGCGCTTCGTTGCTGACCACCGGCGCGTTGGGCGGCTACTACGCCATCACTTCCTGGTTGCCGACTTTCCTGAAGAACGAACGCGGTTTGAGCGTACTCAATACCAGCGGTTATCTGGCGATGGTGATCGTTGGTTCCTACGTGGGTTATGTCATCAGCGCCTATTTGACCGACATCCTGGGACGTAAAAAGAACTTCATCCTGTTCGCCGTGGGTTCGTTCACCATTGTGTTGCTGTACACCCAACTGCCGGTCAGCAACGGCGTGATGCTGTGGCTGGGCTTCCCGCTGGGTTTCTTCGCCTCGGGGATTTTCAGTGGTATGGGTGCATTCCTGACCGAGTTGTTCCCTACACGCATTCGCGGTTCGGGCCAGGGTTTTTGCTACAACATCGGCCGGGCGCTGGCGGCGTTGTTCCCGCTGCTGATCGGCCTGCTCAGCCAGACCGTGCCGCTGAGTGTGGGCATCGGTGCCTTTGCGGCAGTGTCCTACGGCGTGGTGATCCTCGCGGCCCTGAGCCTGCCGGAAACCCGTGGCAAGCAACTCGACGCCCGGTAACTGATAACCTGCGGGCTTGTCTTACAGATATGTCCCACAGCTAAAAAGATTAATGCCTACAGGAGTGTTCAGCGTGAGCCGCCTGCTATTGAACTGCGACATCGGCGAGAGTTTCGGCAGCTGGACCATGGGTCTGGACGCAGAAATCATGCCCTTTATCGATTGCGCCAACATCGCTTGCGGTTTTCACGCTGGCGACCCGAGCATCATGCGCAAGACCGTCAGCCTGGCCCTCAGCCACGGTGTGCAAGTTGGCGCGCATCCGGCCTATCAGGATCTGGTGGGGTTCGGCCGCCGCTCCATGGCCTATGCCACCCAGGAACTTCAAGACATTCTGCATTACCAGATCGGCGCCCTCGACGGCATCTGCCGGGCTCAGGGCGGGCGGGTCAGTTACGTCAAACCCCATGGCGCGATGTACAACGACATGATGGCCAACCCGGCGCAATTACGCGCCGTGCTGCAAGCCGTGGCGTCCTATGACCGCAACCTGCCATTGATGTTGATGGCGACTCGCGACAACAGCGCCGCCCAACAACTGGGCGATGAATACGGCGTGACGCTGTGGTTCGAGGCTTTTGCCGATCGTGCTTACGACAGCGCCGGCAGGCTGGTGTCGCGACAACTGCCGGGAGCGGTGCATCACGACCCGGAAAAAATCAGCGAGCAGGCGCTTACCATTGCCCGTGGCGATCACCTCACCGCCAGCGATGGCAGCGCCCTGCATTTGCAGGCCAACACCCTTTGCGTGCACGGCGACAACGCCAGTTCGGTCGCTGCCGTACAACGTATCCGTGAAGCCTTGAACCGGCAGAGTGCGTCATGAAGCTGCGGGTTGAAGTGGTGGCGCTGGATTGCCTGATGGTGCGCCTGTTCGATGAAATTGCCGAAACCAACATGCCGTGGATGCTGGCGGCCAGTGAAAGTCTGCGGGCGGCGTTCGCCGGGCATCTGATTGATCTGGTGCCGTCCTACACCACCTTGATGGTGCATTACGACTTGACCGAGCTGAGTCCCGCCCAGGCCCGGGAGTTGATTGCCGAAGCGTTGATCGATCTGTCGCCCAACACCCATGCCCGCGGTAAATGTCATGTGTTGCCGGTGTGGTACGACTTGAGCGTCGGACCGGAGTTGAGCCTGTTGTCGCAGCGCAGCGGGTTGGCGGTGGAGGAGGTGATCCGTCGTCACTGCGAGCGTGAATATCAGGTGTTCGCCCTGGGTTTTGCGCCGGGCTTCGCCTTCATGGGGCTGGTGGAAGAGGCACTCGCCGCGCCGCGTCTGAACACGCCACGCAAGAAAGTCGCGGCCGGCAGTGTCGGCATCGCCGAACGGCAGACGGCGGCTTACCCGGTGGTGTCGCCGGGCGGCTGGAACCTGATTGGCCGCACGCCGGCCAAATTGTTCGATCGCAACCGTGACGGCTACAGCCTGATGCAACCCGGTGACACCGTACGGTTCGAAGCGGTCAGCCATGCCGAGTTCATTAACCTGGGCGGTGACGATACGCCACTGGAGGCCCAGGCATGAGCCGTCTGACGATTGAAGCGAGTACGCCGCTGTGCCTGTTGCAGGATGCCGGTCGATTCGGCGTGCGGCATCTGGGTGTGACCCAGGGCGGAGCGGCTGATTGGCGTTCGATGTCCTGGGCCAACTGGCTGCTGGGCAACGGGCTGGATGCGCCGGTGATTGAAATCACCCTCGGCGGATTCACCGTGGTGGCCGAGGAGGAATGCGTGCTGGCCTTGGCCGGAGCGGATCTGGGCGCGCGGGTGGACGGCGAGGCGCTGGCACCGTGGCGCAGTTTCAGGCTGCACAAAGGTCAGCGTTTGCAATTCACCCGGCCGTTGCTCGGCGCCCGGGCCTATCTGGCGGCGCCGGGTGGGTTTGATGCACCGAAAGTGCTGGGCAGCAGCGCGACGGTGGTCCGTGAGGAGCTCGGCGGCCTGGACGGAATGGGCCATGCGCTGGGTAAGGGCGCGTCATTGAGCTATTCGGGCAACTCGGTGATGTTGCTGTGCGAAATGAGCGCAGACCAGCGGCCGGACTTGAACCTTGATGCTCCGTTGGACTTGGTCCTCGGTGCACAGATCGGTGAGTTCAGCGGGCAGAGCCTGTTCGACGCGTTCAACAGCGTGTGGAGCCTCGATAGTCGTGCCGACCGGATGGGGATTCGCCTGCTGGGTAAGGCGCTGCAGTACCAGGGCAAACCGATGATTTCCGAGGGTATTCCACTGGGGGCGGTGCAGGTGCCGCCGGATGGGCAACCGATTGTGTTGCTCAATGATCGGCAGACCATTGGCGGTTATCCGCGTCTGGGAGCGTTGACACCGTTGGCGCTGGCGCGGCTGGCGCAGTGTCTGCCGGGGGCGCAGGTGCGGTTACGGCCGGTGGTGCAGGAAGTGGCGCATCGCGAACAGGTCGAGTATTTGCAGCGATTTTTGAACAGCTAAAAGCATCGCGAGCAAGCTCGCTCCCACAATGGATCTGTGTCGTTCACAAGTTTCATGAACAACACTGACCCCTGTGGGAGCGAGCTTGCTCGCGATGGCGTCAAACCAGGCAACAAAGATTACTTGGAAAGAAACCGCATCCCTTCCTCCAGCCCGCGAAGGGTCAACGGATACATCTGGTCCTCAATCAAATCCCTCACGATGTTGGTCGAGGAGGTATAGCCCCAGGTGTCCTTCGGGTACGGGTTGATCCAGATGAGCTTCTTGTACTTCTCCTTGAACCGCTGCATCCACACGTAACCGGCTTCTTCGTTCCAGTGCTCGACGCTGCCGCCCGCCTGGGTGATTTCGTAGGGCGCCATGGCGGCGTCGCCGATGAAGATCACTTTGTAGTCGGCGCCGTACTTGTGCAGCAGGTCCATGGTCGAGGTGCGCTCGGAGGTGCGGCGCATGTTGTTCTTCCACACCGATTCATAAATGAAGTTGTGGAAGTAGAAGTACTCCAGGTGCTTGAACTCGGTCTTGCAGGCCGAGAACAGCTCCTCGCAAATCTTCACGTGGGCATCCATTGAACCGCCGATGTCGAACAGCAGCAACAGCTTGACGGTGTTGCGCCGCTCCGGCCGCATCTGGATGTTCAGTAACCCGGCATCCTTGGCGGTGTGGTCGATGGTGCCATCGATGTCCAGTTCTTCCGCCGCGCCCTGACGGGCAAACTTGCGCAAGCGACGCAAGGCGACCTTGATGTTGCGCGTGCCCAGCTCGACGGAATCGTCGAGGTTCTTGTACTCGCGCTGGTCCCAGACCTTGGCTGCCTTGCCCTGGCGCTTGCCGGCATCGCCGACCCGAATGCCTTCCGGGTTGAAACCGCCGGAACCGAACGGGCTGGTGCCACCGGTGCCGATCCACTTGTTGCCACCGGCGTGGCGTTCCTTCTGTTCTTCGAGGCGTTTCTTGAACTCTTCGATCAGCTTGTCCAGGCCGCCGAGGGACTGGATCGCCGCCCGCTCTTCATCGGTCAGCGAGCGTTCGAACTCCTTGCGCAGCCAGTCTTCGGGGATCAATGCCTGAAGATGATCGTCGAGCTTTTCCAGGCCATTGAAGTAGGCACCGAACGCCCGGTCGAACTTGTCGAAATGCTTTTCATCCTTCACCAGGATCGCCCGGGACAGGTAATAGAACTCGTCCATGTCGGCGAAGGTCACGCGTTGTTTCAGCGCGTTGATCAGGTCCAGCAGCTCACGCACCGAGACCGGCACCTTGGCTGCGCGCATTTCATTGAACAGGTTGAGCAGCATGGCATCAGCCTCTTAGCGGGTGCCGCGACGGCTCATGAACGCCAGACGCTCCAGCAGTTGCACGTCCTGTTCGTTCTTGACCAGCGCACCGGCCAGCGGCGGGATGGCTTTGGTCGGATCACGTTCACGCAGCACCGCTTCGCCGATGTTGTCGGCCATCAGCAGCTTCAGCCAGTCCACCAGCTCGGAGGTCGAAGGCTTCTTCTTCAGGCCCGGCACCTTGCGCACGTCGAAGAACACGTCCAACGCTTCGCTGACCAGGTCTTTCTTGATGTCCGGGTAGTGCACGTCGACGATCCGTTGCATTGTCACGCGGTCGGGGAAGGCGATGTAGTGGAAGAAGCAGCGACGCAGGAAGGCGTCCGGCAGCTCTTTCTCGTTGTTGGAGGTAATGATGATGATCGGGCGCTTCTTGGCCTTGATGGTCTCGTCGATCTCGTAAACGTAGAACTCCATCTTGTCGAGTTCTTGCAGCAGGTCGTTGGGGAACTCGATGTCGGCCTTGTCGATTTCGTCGATCAGCAGGATGACCCGTTCTTCGGATTCGAAGGCTTCCCAGAGCTTGCCCTTTTTCAGGTAGTTGCGAACGTCGTGGACCTTTTCCGTGCCGAGCTGCGAATCGCGCAGGCGGCTGACCGCGTCGTATTCATAGAGGCCCTGGTGAGCCTTGGTGGTGGACTTGATGTGCCAGGTGATCAGCTTGGCGCCAAAGGATTCGGCCAGTTGCTCGGCGAGCATGGTCTTGCCGGTGCCCGGTTCGCCCTTGACCAGCAACGGCCGCTCCAGGGTGATAGCGGCGTTGACCGCCAGCTTCAGGTCATCGGTGGCGACGTAGGCCTGGGTGCCTTCGAACTTCATCTGCTAATCCTCGAACGGTAACGCCGACCTGAACGAGGCAGGGCGGGGCGCTATAAAATGGTCAGCCCCGACTATAACGCGGTGCCCGGTCGACTGTGAACGCAGACGGCTTATTCAGTCTCTGAATGGGGCGTCACATCTTGACTCAGTCTCGGCTGCTGGCCAGTATTGAGCTATCGCCATTTTGGCGATAGCTTGCCGGGTATGTCTACTAAATACCGATTTCGCGACACATACCGCATTCAATTGCGCGAGAAGGATCATCCGCCGCCTCATGTCCACCTGACCGGTGGCGGCCTGGACGTCATGCTCAGCCTGGAAACCGTCGAGGTGATGGTAGGCAGGGCTCCGCCCCTGATCATCAGGGAAGCACTGGATTGGGTCAGGGCCCATCAGGCGCAACTGCTCGAGGACTGGAAACGATGTTACCCATGAAACGACCACGACTGCTGGCCGTACAGGCACTACCGGAGTATCGCCTGGCGTTGACCTTTATTGACGGCCAGCAACTGACTCTCGACCTGAGCCGGGATTTGCTGGCCTTTCCAGGCTTGCAACCATTGCAGGGACGCGCTTTCGATGGCGCGGCTCTGGGTGATGATGGCTGGTGCGTCGAGTGGTCTGAGCAGGACATCCAGATTGGTGCAGATACGTTGTTCCTGGATGCGATCGCACAAAATGCTTCCGACGAAAATACCCGGATTTTCATCGACTGGCGCGCTCGCACCGGGTTGTCACTCACACAGGCCGCCGAGGCGCTGGGAGTCAGTACCCGCAGCATCAGTCGTTACAGCCGTGGCAAGGAAGCGGTGCCGCGGTCCCTGGCACTGGCCTGTCTTGGGTGGGATTTCCTGCAGTTGCAAGCGAATGCGCCACGGGCGGCCGAGGAAACAGGCCGCTACACAGTCACTCGTTCTCAATGAGGTAGTCGCGCACCAGATAGGGCAAGGCGATGTGTAGCGATATCAGCAGTACAACGAAGCCGAAGAGGGACCACAGGGGCCAGTTGTATCGACGTTTCATGGTGGCAAATCTGCGGCGATCCAAAGCCATTGGCTGCACTGATAAGCGGACGTTCGACCCGACTGGACGCCTGCGGGCAAGAGGCTTACCTTGATGCCCTATTTCAATGCTGTCGTTAAGGACCCAGCCATGAGCCGCATTTTCGTTGACAACGCCCACTCCATCGGCAACACGCCGCTGGTGCAGATCAATCGCATTGCGCCGCGTGGTGTGACCATCCTGGCCAAGATCGAAGGGCGCAACCCGGGTTACTCGGTCAAATGCCGGATCGGCGCGAACATGATCTGGGATGCCGAGAGCAGCGCAAAACTCAAGCCGGGCATGACCATCGTCGAACCGACCTCCGGCAATACCGGCATCGGCCTGGCCTTCGTGGCCGCCGCCCGTGGCTACAAACTGATGCTGACCATGCCGGCGTCCATGAGTATCGAACGCCGCAAGGTGCTCAAGGCACTGGGTGCCGAACTGGTGTTGACCGAGCCGGCCAAAGGCATGAAGGGGGCCATCGAGAAGGCCGGTGAAATTGTTGCCAGTGACCCGTCGAAGTACTTCATGCCGGCGCAATTCGACAACCCGGCCAACCCGGCCATCCACGAAAAAACCACGGGCCCGGAAATCTGGAACGATACCGACGGCGCGATCGATGTGCTGGTGGCAGGCGTCGGAACCGGTGGAACCATCACCGGGGTTTCACGGTATATCAAGAATACCCAGGGCAAGCCGATACTCTCGGTAGCGGTGGAGCCGGCGGTGTCGCCGGTGATCACCCAGACCCTGGCCGGTCAGGAAATCAAGCCGAGCCCGCACAAGATCCAGGGCATCGGTGCCGGTTTTGTGCCGAAGAACCTCGATTTGTCGATCGTCGATCGGGTGGAGTTGGTCAGTGACGAAGAGTCCAAGGCCATGGCCTTGCGCTTGATGCAGGAAGAAGGAATCTTGTGCGGGATTTCCTGCGGCGCCGCCATGGCCGTGGCTGTTCGGCTAGCGGAGACCCCGGAAATGCAGGGCAAGACCATCGTCGTGATCCTGCCGGATTCCGGTGAACGTTATTTGTCGAGCATGCTGTTCAGTGATCTGTTTACCGAACAGGAGAATCAGCAGTAAGCGCTGAACATTGATGGGTCGTGGCTGGCGGTGATGCTTGAGGCGTTATCACTGGCTGCGATCTATTGATCGGGTCCGGTTGATGATGGATTTGCATCAGCCAGCGTTCAGGCGTTTCATGTTAGGAAATGTTTTGTTGCACATTCATTTATAATGAATGTTGAAAAGTGCAGGTTTTTCGCCAGATCGGTAGTGTTTATCATGCCAGCAGCCACGTCGGGCAATGGACGTGGCGCAATGTCGCTTATCTTCAAAGGAGTTGTTGATGACCTTATCGTTTGCCGCGAAGGCCTCGTTGTTGCTGCTGTTTCTCGGCAGCACCCTCTATGTGCATTTGCGCGGCAAGGCGCGTCTGCCGGTGTTGCGCCAGTTTGTTAACCATTCGGCACTGTTCGCACCCTATAACGCCTTGATGTACCTGTTTTCCGGTGTGCCATCGAAACCGTATCTGGATCGCAGCAAGTTCCCGGAACTGGATGTGCTCAGGGACAACTGGGAAGTGATTCGCGATGAAGCGATGCACTTGTTCGACGAGGGCTATATCCGTGCGGCGGCAAAGAACAACGACGCCGGTTTTGGCTCGTTCTTCAAGAAGGGCTGGAAGCGTTTCTACCTCAAGTGGTATGACAAACCGCTGCCTTCTGCCGAAGCCTTGTGTCCGAGAACCGTGGAATTGGTCAGCAGCATTCCCAACGTCAAGGGCGCTATGTTTGCGCTGCTGCCGGGCGGCAGCCACCTCAACCCGCATCGTGATCCGTTTGCCGGTTCCCTGCGTTATCACCTGGGGCTGTCGACACCGAACTCCGACGATTGCCGTATCTTTGTCGACGGTCAGGTTTACGCCTGGCGCGATGGGGAAGACGTGATGTTCGACGAAACCTACGTGCACTGGGTCAAGAATGAAACGGAAAAGACCCGCGTCATCCTGTTCTGCGATATCGAGCGTCCACTGAGCAATCGCTTCATGACCCGCATCAATCGCAGTATCAGCGCCTGGCTGGGTCGTGCGACTGCACCGCAGAACCTTGATGACGAGCGCGTAGGAGGGATCAATAAAGCCTATGCCTGGAGCAAGAATTCCAGCGACAAATTCAGCGGCATGGTCAAGCAGTGGAAGCGTCGAAATCCAAAGGTCTACCGCGTGATGCGCCCGGTTTTGGCGGTGGTGGTGCTGACGTTGTTGGGGTATTGGCTGTTTGGGTGACATCCGCTCTCGGAAATAAAAAAACCGCTCGTTGTGAGCGGTTTTTTTATGGTTCTTCACGGAGTTCCGAGCCCCTCCGAACGCACAATGCGGACGCTGTGCCGACTGTCGTTGCTGGCCCATGCGTCGCCCTTCGCCTTCCTGATGTTACGTTTCGTCATCCGCAACGCAACAATGCTACCGGTCAGCCACCAAGCCCGGCTTCACAGCAGCCGGCTTCAACACCAACCACAACGCCATCGCAATCAACAACCCGCCATACAGATGCGCCAACGACAGCGGCTCATGGAGAAACATCGCGCCCCATAACACCCCGAACGGCGGGATCATGAAGGTTACGGTCGATGACTTTACCGGGCCGATCGAACTGAGCAACCGGAAGTAAATGATGTAGGCAAACGCGGTACACGCCAGCCCCAATCCCAATAGTGATAACCAGACATTCCAGCCGCCCCAGCTCGCCGGTGGCTGGCTGATCACGCTGTAGCCGAACAGCGGCAGCAAGAACAGCGTGGCGCCGAGCATGCTGCCCAGCGCCGACAGTCGACTGTCCAGCCCACCGGCCTGATCGAGCCAGCGCCGGGCGAGAAAGCCGGCGAAGCCATAGCAGGTGGTGGCGAGCAGGCAGGCGAGGGCGCCCATCAGCAGTTGCATGTCGAACGCCACGGGACCGGCGCGGGTCAGGACGCCGACGCCGAGCAACCCGAGGAAAACCCCGCCGAGCTTGGCGGCGCTGAGTCTTTCATGGAAGAACAGGCCGCCGATCAGCACGCCCATCAGCGGCGTGGTGGCGTTGAAAATCGCCGAGTAACCGGCCGGCAACACTTGCGCCGCGACCGAGTAGAGCGTCGCCGGGATGCCGGAGTTGATCACCCCGAGCAGCATCACGGTCTTGAGTTTGCCTTTGAAATCCCAGCTGATGCGCATCAGGCCAAGAATCACCAACAGTCCGACCGCGGCAATCGACACACGGAAAAACGCCGTGGGAATAGTGCCGATCACCGGAGCGATGATGCGCATGAACAAAAAACTCGCACCCCAAATGGCCGCCAGTGACAGTAAACGAAAAATATCGACGGGGTTCACAGCGCGTTCCTTCCTTGATGGAGGGGCGAAAGTGTTGCTGAGCGTGTGGTCGATGGCAACCGAAAACCGGACATTCAATTCGCCCGGAAAATTACGCTTCTCCTGCACCCGGTTCACTGGCTAAGCTCAAGCCTCCCGAATTCCCGCAGAGGTCTCACCATGCCGCAGCAATGGCCAGCCGCCGACATCGCCCGCTTGATCCTCGATGGCTTTGACGATTACCGCGAGCATTTTCGCCAGATCACCGACGGCGCCCGGGCCCGCTTCGAACAGGCCAGGTGGCAAGAGACGCAATCGGCGTCGGCGGCACGGATCAATCTGTACGAAGAAAAAGTCGGTGAAACGGTGGAGCGACTGCGCACCGCGTTTGACCCAGGCACCCTGGACGTCAGCTGCTGGCCGCTGGTCAAAAGCGCCTACATCAGCCTGATCGACCTGCGCTTCGACGATGAACTGTCCGAGACCTGGTACAACTCGATCTTCTGCGGGCTGTTCAGCCATGACCTGATCAGCGACGGCTGCATGTTCATTCACACCACCCGGCCGAGCCTGCGCCGTGCCCGGGCCGCGCAAACCCGCACCTACAAGCCGCAAGGCCAATTGTCGGCCATGCTCGCCAGCATCTTCGCCGACTACCGCTTCAGCGAGGATTACGCCGACCTGCCCGGTGACCTGAAGCGCCTCGAAGCGCAACTGCGCGAGAACTTGCCGGATTGGGTATGCAAGGACCCGGAACTGAGCGTCGAACTGTTTTCCTCGGTGCTGTATCGCAATAAAGGCGCGTACCTGGTGGGGCGCATCTATACCGCCGACGAGCAATGGCCGCTGGCGATTCCATTGCTGCACCTCGAAGGGCGCGGCATCCAGATCGATGCGCTGATCACCGACGAAGCAGACGTTTCGATCATTTTCTCGTTCACCCGCTCGTATTTCATGGTGGATGTGCCGGTGCCGGCGGAGTTCATTGGCTTCCTGCGGCGTATCCTGCCCGGCAAGCACATTGCCGAGCTGTACACCTCGATTGGTTTCTACAAGCACGGCAAGTCGGAGTTCTACCGGGCGCTGATCAATCACCTGGCCAGCACCGACGACCAGTTCATCATGGCCCCCGGTGTGCGCGGTATGGTCATGAGCGTGTTCACCCTGCCGGGTTTCAACACCGTGTTCAAAATCATCAAGGACCGTTTCTCACCGTCGAAAAACGTCGACCGCGCCACGGTGATCGAAAAGTACCGTTTGGTGAAGAGTGTCGACCGCGTCGGACGCATGGCCGATACCCAGGAATTCGCCGACTTCCGTTTCCCGCTGAGCAAGTTCGACCCAGCGTGCCTGGAGGAACTGCTGGAAGTCGCGTCGTCCACGGTGTCGGTGGAAGGTGACACGGTGCTGATCCGCCACTGCTGGACCGAGCGCCGCATGACCCCGCTGAACCTGTACCTGGAAAACGCCAACGAGGCGCAAGTGCGCGAAGCCCTGGAAGACTACGGGCTGGCGATCAAGCAACTGGCGGCGGCCAACATCTTTCCCGGCGACATGCTGCTGAAGAACTTTGGGGTGACCCGTCACGGTCGTGTGGTGTTCTACGACTATGACGAGATCTGCTTCCTTACCGAGGCCAACTTCCGCCACATTCCGCTACCGCGTACACCCGAAGATGAAATGTCTTCCGAGCCGTGGTACTCGATCGGGCCGCTGGACGTGTTCCCGGAAGAGTTTCCGCCGTTCCTGTTTGCCGATTCGGGGCAGCGCAGATTGTTCGATCAGTTGCACGGTGAACTGTATAACGCCGATTACTGGAAAAGCCTGCAAGAGGCGATTCGGGCGGGGAAGGTGATTGATGTGTTTCCGTATCGACGTAAAAGTTTGGACAACGAGTAGTTCTCAGCGACGCCATCGCGAGCAAGCTCGCTCCCACATTTGACTGCGGTGTGCCTCGATTTTGTGGTCGCTATAGATCCAGTGTGGGAGCGAGCTTGCTCGCGATCGGCCGCGCAGCGGTCGTAAAATCTGCGACAATCCCCGACCTGCGCCACTAGACGACTGAATTGCGTACCCGATGACCGACGAATCGCCCTCCATCGACAAACTGCTGAAAAACCTCGATCACGCCATGCTCGCCGACCGCCACCGGCTGCGGCGGCAGTTGCTTGAGCTGCGCAAGAAGCCCGACGAGGCCAGGCTGGGCCAGTGGGTGACGCGGATGCAGGCGTCTTGTGAGCAGGTGCTGGTGCGCAAGGCAAGCCTGCCGGTGATTCGTTACGACGACAGCCTGCCGATCGCCGCCAAGCGCGACGAAATCAAGAAGGCGCTGGAAAAGCACCAGGTGCTGATCATCGCCGGCGAAACCGGCTCGGGTAAAACCACCCAGTTGCCGAAGATCTGCCTGGAAATCGGTCGCGGCCAGCACGGCCTGATCGGCCACACCCAGCCGCGGCGGATCGCTGCGCGCAGCGTCGCCAGCCGCGTAGCTGAAGAACTCGGCACGCCGCTGGGTACGCTGGTCGGCTATCAGGTGCGTTTCGAAGATCAGAGCGATTCCAGCACCCTGATCAAGCTGATGACCGACGGCATCCTGCTGGCGGAAACCCAGAACGACCGCTACCTGGAACGCTACGACACGATCATCGTCGACGAAGCCCACGAACGCAGCCTCAACATCGACTTCCTGCTCGGCTACCTGAAAACCCTGCTGCCGCGCCGTCCCGACCTGAAGGTCATCATCACCTCGGCGACCATCGACCTGGAGCGTTTCTCCAAGCACTTCGATGACGCGCCGATTGTCGAGGTGTCCGGCCGCACCTACCCGGTGGACACCTGGTATCGCCCGCTAACACTTGAGCAGGACGAAGAGGGCAACCGCGTCGAGGATGACTTGACGGTGGATCAGGCGATCCTCGCCACCCTCGACGAAATCGCCGCTTATGAGCGCAGTGAACGTCGTAGTCCCGGTGACGTGCTGGTGTTCCTGCCCGGTGAACGCGAGATTCGCGACGCCGCTGACATGCTGCGCAAGGCCCAGCTCAAGCACACCGAAATCCTGCCGTTGTACGCGCGCCTGTCGCCGGCCGAGCAACAGCGAATTTTCCAGTCGCACCCTGGGCGTCGCGTGGTCCTGGCGACCAACGTCGCGGAAACCTCGCTGACCGTACCGGGCATCCGCTACGTGATCGACAGCGGCACCGCGCGCATCAGCCGCTACAGCTACCGGGCCAAGGTCCAGCGCCTGCCGATTGAAGCCATTTCCCAGGCCAGCGCCAATCAGCGTAAAGGTCGTTGCGGGCGGGTCGAGCCGGGCATTTGCGTGCGCCTGTACAGCGAGGAGGATTTTCTCGGTCGCCCGGAATTTACCGATCCGGAGATCCTGCGCACCAACCTCGCGGCGGTCATCCTGCAGATGTTGCATTTGCGCCTTGGCGAGGTCAGCGCGTTCCCGTTCATCGAGCCGCCGGATGGCAAGGCCATCAGCGACGGTTACAACCTGCTGCAAGAACTCTCGGCGGTGGACCGCAACAGCCAGTTGACGCCGCTCGGCCGGCAATTGGCGCGTCTGCCGGTGGACCCGCGCATGGGCCGTATGCTGCTGGAAGCGGCGAAGCTCGGCAGCTTGCAGGAAGTGCTGATCGTCGCCAGCGCCATGTCGATCCAGGACCCGCGCGAACGCCCGCCGGAGCGTCAGCAAGCGGCGGATCAGGCCCACGCCCAGTGGAAAGACGCCGATTCGGACTTCGCCGGGCTGGTCAATCTGTGGCGCGGTTTCGAAGAACAACGCCTGGCGCTGACCGCCAGTCCGCTGCGTAACTGGTGCCGCAAGAATTTCCTGAATTACCTGCGCCTGCGCGAATGGCGCGACTCTCATCGTCAGTTGAGCCTGATCTGCCGCGACATGCAGCTGAGCCTCAATAAAGAACCGGCGGACTATCCGAAACTGCACAAAGCGGTGCTGGTGGGGTTGCTCAGCCAGATCGGCCAGAAAACCGAAGAGGGCGATTACCTCGGCGCCCGTCAGCGGCGCTTCTGGATTCATCCGTCGTCGGGTATCGGTAAAAAGCGTCCGCAGTGGCTGATGACCGCCGAACTGGTGGAAACCACCAAGCTCTATGCGCGCATGGTGGCGAAGATCGATGCCGACTGGATCGAGCCACTGGCCGGGCACCTGATCAAGAAAAACCACTTCGAACCCCATTGGGAGAAGAAGCGCGGCCAGGTCGTGGCGTTCGAACAGATCACCCTGTTCGGGTTGATCGTGGTTGGGCGTCGGCCGGTGCATTACGGCCCGGTGGACCCGGTGGTATCCCGTGAATTGTTCATCCGCGAAGCACTGGTGCGTGGCGAAATCCAGTCGAAGGCCAAGTGCCTGACGGCCAACAAGCAGTTGCTGGAGCAACTCGACGAACTGGAAGCCAAGGCCCGTCGCCGCGACATCCTCGCCGACGAAGAAACCCTGTACGCCTTCTATGACGCGCGATTGCCGGCGGAGATCCATCAGACGGCGACCTTCGACAGTTGGTATCGGATCAACAGCCAGAAAGACCCGCAACTGCTGATCATGCGCGAAGAAGACGTGCTGGCCCGCGAAGCCAGTGAAGTCACCGCCCAGCATTACCCGGATACGCTGCACATCGGCGATCTGGAGTTGGCCTTGAGTTACCACTTCGAACCCAACCATCCACGGGACGGCGTGACCCTGCGCGTGCCGGCACCACTGTTACCGATGCTGCCACCGGAACGCCTGGAATGGCTGGTGCCCGGTGTCATCGAAGCCAAGTGCATTGCCCTGGTGCGCAACCTGCCCAAGGCCCTGCGCAAGAATTTCGTACCAGTGCCGGACTTCGTCAAAGCGGCCTTGCAACGCATGACATTTGCCGAGGGCTCACTGCCTCAGGCCCTGGGTCGCGAGCTGCTGCGCATGACCGGCGCGCGGGTCAGCGACGAAGCCTGGAGTGAGGCGGCGCAGCAGGTCGAAAGCCATCTGCGGATGAACCTGGAAATCGTCGACGCCCAGGGCAAGTTCCTCGGTGAAGGTCGCGATCTGGCCGAACTGACGGCGCGTTTCGCCGAGGCCAGCCAGGCGGCATTGGCGGTGCCGCAAACCGCGAAGAGCCAGCAGCCGGTGGGGCCGAAAGTATTCGCCGCCGTGGCCGAGAAAACCCAACAGAAGATCGCCGGGCTGTCGATGACGGTGTATCCGGCGCTGGTGGAGGAGAGCGGTACGGTCAAGGAAGGGCGTTTTTCGACGCCGGCCGAGGCCGAGTTCCAGCATCGCCGTGCCCTGCAACGCCTGCTGATGCAGCAACTGGCCGAGTCGGCTAAATTCCTGCGCGGCAAATTGCCGGGGCTGACCGATCTGGGCCTGCTGTACCGCGACATGGGGCGCGTCGATGCGCTGGTGGAAGACATTCTGCTGGCCAGCCTCGACAGCTGCATTCTTGAAGGCGAAGACCCGCTGCCACGCGATGGCGCTGGATTGGCGTCGCTGGCCGAGCGCAAACGTGGCGCCTGGACCGAGCACGCCGAGCGAGTGGCCAAGCTGACTCTGGAAATCCTCAAGTTCTGGCACGGCTTGCAAAAGCGCTTCAAGGGCAAGATCGATCTGGCGCAAGCCGTGGCCCTGAACGATATCAAGCAACAGCTCAGCCACTTGGTCTATCCGGGGTTTGTCCGGGAAACGCCGATGCAGTGGCTCAAGGAGTTGCCGCGTTACCTCAAGGCGATCGAGCAGCGCTTCGAAAAAATCGGCGCCCAGGTGCAGCGCGACCGGGTCTGGAGTGGCGAATTGAGCGGCCTGTGGACGCAATACCAGACCCGCGCCAGCAAACACGCCCAGGAAGGCAAACGCGATCCGCAACTGGAGTTGTATCGCTGGTGGCTGGAGGAATACCGGGTTTCGCTGTTTGCCCAGCAATTGGGGACAAAGGTGCCGATTTCCGACAAGCGCCTGAACAAGCAGTGGTCGCAAGTCGAACCGTAGACCCGAGGCTTGTGCAAAACCCTGTGGGAGCGAGCTTGCTCGCGATGGCGGCCTGACATGCAATATAGATGTTGAATGTGATGGCCCCATCGCGAGCAAGCTCGCT
>NZ_JBFUID010000069.1:0-28643 GCF_056402055.1 Pseudomonas sp. P4_C4
GAACAGAATCACATCAAAGGCGTCGTTGGTGGGGTCCAGGGAACAGAATCACATCAAAGGCGTCGTTGGTGGGGTCCAGGCCATCGAACAGGTCACTGTGGATAAATCGGACATCGCCCGCGCCAAGATTGGCAACCTCATTGATCCTCGCCACCTCAATCGCCTGGGGTGAAATGTCCGTGGCCGTGACTGACTTCATACCCAGGCGGCGCAAGAGCAGCGAATGCACGCCACTGCCCGTTCCTATATCGAGAAAGCGAGCATCGGCGTATTGCCTTCCGAAACGCCTTGTCAGTAATGAACCAAAGGCCTTGCCGGCCGCGCTGACTTTGAACACTTCAGGGTGATCCACCAGCGTGAGGCGCTGACCCAAACCAAAATAGAGCGAATAACTGACGTCCTCCGCCGGCGGAGAATCGATGTTTGGGGAGGCTGATTGCAAATTTACCTGGGCACTCATCAAGCTATCCTTTTCTCATTACTTTCCGAGTTCTACCGAGCGACGCGCCGCAGCCCGTAACGCCGCTTTGACGGTGCCCTTGATATCCGCATCAACAAACGTGTCGATAGCACGCTCCGTCGTACCGCCTTTGGTTTGTACGTCCTTGCAGACTTGCCAGGCGGGCTTGCCCGTTTCGCGTATCAACCGGGCAGTGCCGTGCAGTAGCTGAGTTGCGATCAGTTCAGCCTGACGGGCATCGAAACATTCCTCATGAGCATATTCCTGCAAGGCGTCGACAAAAAAGGCGACCAGCGCTGGACCGCCGCCTGCCAGGGCCGTGCCTGAATCAATCTGCGCTTCGTCCTCAACACGAATGACCAAGCCGATTGCACCGAACACCTGCTGTGCAGCAGCTGTCAGTTCGGGACGGGCCTGCGTCGGGGCGCAATACAGCGTCACGCCTTCACCCACCTGTGACGGTGTATTGGGAATCGAACGCACGACGTTGCAATGCCCCAACTCACGGGTCAGCGTATGCAAAGTGATGCCGGCCATGACCGAGATGACCGGGCCGCGATGTCGTTTGAGCAGCTCGTTTTGCACCAATGCCTGTTCGAACTGCTGTGGAGGGACAGCCAGAACAACAATGTCGTCGTCCTCAAGTCTTTCGAGGCGGGTACTGACCCGGAAACCATCAGTGGAATATGTGGCGCTACGCTCGGCATCAACCTCGACAACACGAAGACTGTCGGTACCCTTCATCTGCTGACGAAGACCGTAAAGAATGGCCCCACCCATATGCCCTACGCCCAACATATGTACCGCTCTCATAAACAGTCCTTTATGTATGAATAGAAGTATCGCACCACTTTACGGGCCAAGAAAAAAGCCAGTAACGCCTGCATAAAGCTCCATATCAAATCGAGGACTGTCAACGCATATCAGATATGCATAATGGGTAAAACAATTGATATTGTTCAACGCATTACGAGGGGGTGTAAATTATAAAACCAATCTTCATAGCTACCACRCAACACAACTTCCTAACTGCGCACTAAAAAGAAGCTAACTTTTCCATTGAAAAACCCTCAAAACTCTAGTGTGCCGCCTCAGAAATAAGATCCCTATTGATCGGTGAAGCCAGTGCCTCACGGGCGCGTTGTATTTTATTCAAAACATCCTCTCCCTTCGCATTCCAGACATAGCGCCTAAGCTGAGCATTTCGCAGAGCCAAGAACGTTGTAATCGAGCTTTCCCACTCACGCACTGAGCTTAAGCTACCCTCTCGCAGGTACACCGTGATATCGCGAAAGAAGCGTTGAACATGTTCATCCACGGACTGGAGGTCGGGGTGAAAGTACTATTCCCTTCAGGCGCCAATTTTCTGATACTAATTGTAGTTGCACTTTTGTAACCCGATGAAGACAGCGGGGCGCAAGAGATCTTGGGCAAAAATAACGAGCTTGACCTCGCTCTTAACAAACCGAACAAATTACGTACAAACATAAAACGACGTTCACCGAGCGTCGTTTTATGTTTAAGGTGGAAAAGGAGTATTAATCCAGTCTCCAACCCATGAGTGATTTTACACCAGAGCGGTAACCACCTTCACTCCCTGACTTTCGACCAGAAGATTATCGTGCAAAATCATTAATATTAGAATAAATATTTGAATCGTGCTCTCAGACCATATCGGTCATCATTGCTGCCACTCACAAGCTGCCCCTCACTGTCCTTTTGTAGATATGAGACATACCCCCCAAGGTATAAATTGAAATTCTCCATATCAAAAACATTAGGAATAAGATAAGACGTAAAGAGGGTATGTATATCATACATTCCCGGATTCATCAGAGGACCATTCATAGCATCAAAATTTTCTTCGGCATTGAATTTATTGATCTGATTATGGRCAAAAACATACCCCAACTCAACACGGCGCCATAAACCATTAATACCGACGGAAAGATCCTGCTCGTCCACCGCATCCATATAGGCGGTACTAAAATTGATTTGCACGCCGTTTTCAGGGTCATTATTCTTTGTATTCCAGCCCAGCGTAGCGCCATAGCCGGTACGCGCCGACTGATCTCTGAACTCCCCATCCAAACTATTGTGACCATAGGCATTCTTAACCACGTTGTGTTCCATTCCTATGGCGGCAGAAAAAACGTCTCCTTTCCAGGCAACTACCGGCCTTACATAGACAGTATTTTTCCTGTTTTCCAAAGCATTCCCATGATATTCTCTATCGAAATAAAGTGAAGTTCCGTCCTCGAACAATGCATTGATTTCCATATACCATCGCCCGAGGTTTTTACTCAACAAAATATTGCCGCCAGCACTGCTACGCCCCCGCCCTTCCTTCATCATGTAAATATAACCGTAACCATCAGAGTACAAGTCGTTGGCGGTGTTTCCAGAATATTCTACAAAAGTATCTTGGTTGAGCGGAAACAAATCGTAGGCCTCGAATCGACCAATCTTTGCCTGCCAGTCCTTTTCGGCGCCGAAGAAGAAAGCTGCGTCGTCAACTCCCATTTTGCCATTCACATTCGCTAATGGCTGGACGCTGAATCCAGCATAGCGCCCGTCATCCTGGCGACGATAACCGTCAAGACCAACAAGAATACGGCCATTGACGTCCCTGCGTCCATCGGAACCAGGTCGCCAAACTTTACTGTCTGAGCGATTTCTTGCAGATGTCAGCTGGCCAGATTGACTGGCTGCATCGACGTTTAATTCGACATCACCATATAGTTTTAAATCACCGTATCCGCGCAATTTTAGTTCCGGAATTTTTATTTCCTTTGCTGTCGTCTCAGGGTCAACAGCATCGCTAACCGATGTCAACCGCACACTGTCAGATTCTGAAGTATCCCTAGGCACCATGGCGATGTTTTTTTTCAGCAGAAGTACTTCACTCTCCGCTGCGGCTGCTCGCCTTTCTGCCGTTTGTATACGCCGCTCCATGGATATCAACCTTTCCTCAACGCTAATGGGCTGTGCTTGAACGACGCCACTTATCAGCAGACCGACACCAATAAATACTAGATAATGTCTCATTATTTTTCCGTTATATGACATTTAACTCTGCGAGAACTTCCTGAATCAGATTGCCCGTTCAGGTACTGCTTTCTTTCGTGCGCTCCCCGTAAGTGTAAAAGCGGACAATGCCGTAAAAGACAGTGCGATAAGCCCAAGAACCATGTAGGTATTATTAAATCCTATACGGTCATAGATACTACCAGCTGCTGAGTTCTGTATAGGTCATGGCGGCACCTTACCGGAGGGTAAGGTGCTGCACTTAGTTTTTGCGGCCGCCTAGCCTTTCACTGCGCCTGCGGTCAGTCCTGAAACTATGCGCCGCTGAAAGAACAGCACCAACAATACAATGGGGACCGTCACAATGACCGAGGCCGCCATAATATTGCCCCAGGGCAGCTCGTGGGCACTTCCTCCGGTGATCAGGGCAATGGCGACCGGCACTGTGCGTTGTTCATTGGTCAGGGTGAATGTCAGGGCAAAGAGAAACTCGTTCCACGCAGCCACAAAAGCCAATAACCCGGTCGTCACCAGAACCGGCCACATGAGCGGCATCAACACACGGGTGATGATCGTCCATGGTTTGGCTCCGTCCATGATTGCCGCCTCTTCCAACTCCTTGGGAAGGCCCCTGATAAAAGTCGTCAGGACCCATACCGTAAAAGGAAGCGTGAATATCAGGTACGAAAGCGTCAGGCCAAGCAAATTATTGTAGAGACCCAGTAAGCGGATCAGCTCGAACATGCCCGACAGCACCGCGACCTGTGGAAACATGGATACGCCCAGGATGATCACGAGGATCGTCTTGCGTCCACGAAAGCGTATTCGACCCAACGCGTAAGCGGCTGTTACGCTAAGCAATAACGACACAGCCACCACTGAGAACGCGACCAGTAGAGAGTTCATGATATTGGCCGCGAACCGCTGTTCACGGAACACTGCAACATAGTTTTCCCAGTGCCAGAATTTAGGAAAGTAGTCGACATTGAACATCTGCGACGCAGGTTTGAGCGACGAGATGATCGCGTAGTAAAACGGAAAGACAGAAATGAAAACAATCATCGCTACCAGTAGGTAAAAGGCGCAGATCCCGAGCACTTTTTTCATTGCAGATCTCCTTATTGTTCTTCGTCGAAGCGAACGCGACCGGCCACGATGTATAGAACGATGCAGAAGGCCACAACCAGAAACAGCAGCGTGGACGCAGCAGAACCGTAGCCGACTTCCTGGAATTCCAAGAGCTGTTGGCGTGCATAGATCGACATGGACATTGTCTCTTTACTGTTAGAGGTCAGCACATAGATGAGATCGAACACGCGCAAGGCATCCAGTGCGCGGAAAAGCACCGCGACCATGATGGCTGGCCGAACCAACGGCAACGTGACTTTGAAAAACACCCGCACCGGGTGGATGCCATCAATCTTCGCTGCCTCGTAACAATCGGAAGGAAGCATCTGCAGGCCGGCCAAAATCAGCAACGCCATGAATGGGGTGGTCTTCCAGACGTCTACTATCACAACGGCAATCATCGAGAGGTCCGGATCCGCCGTCCACGCTTGCGGATGACTGATGATGCCCAGCGCCATCAATGCGTGATTCAGAATCCCGAACTGATCGTTCAGCATCCAGCTCCACATTTTCGCCGAGACGACGGTAGGGATAGCCCAGGGAATGAGAACGGCCGCGCGCACCAATGCTCGCCCTGGAAAATTGGCGTTAAGTACCAAGGCAACGATCGTCCCGAAAAAAACTTCCAGGCTGACGGACATAGCCGCAAAGTACGCGGTGTTCCATACTGCGCGCCACCAATCGGGATCCGTCAGCAAGCCCGACCAGCGCCCATCGTCCATCGTCAGATAATTGCCAAAACCAATAAACCGCGCACTGCTCAAATCCGCGAGGTTGGCATCGGTGAAGCCAAACCAGATAGTGCGTGCGAGCGGCCAGCCAGCGATGAGTGCCAGAATTATCAGCATCGGGGTTAGAAACAACCACGCTGAGCGCACACGGTCACGCGTTAAAGAGCTAACACGAGGTCCTGAGCTGCCTGGTTTCCCGGAGGGAAAAACATCAGCGGCAGATGCTTTAGCTGTGGTATTTACCATTTTCCACCCCGACCCATTCTGTACAGTTTGCTGTCCAGATCCTTCAAACTCGTCGCGGCGTCAGTACGGCCGGAAATAACGGAATAAACGGCATCGGAGAACTCTGCGCTCACCTGACTATATCGGCTCCCGGTGATCGCCGAAGGTCGCAATACGGCGTTGGTCAATAGGTCGTGAAGGACATCAACGACCGGACCAACAGCCGAGCGCACACTTTCCTCGTTGTACAGGGCGGTAATCGTTGGAGCGAAACCTCCTGCGATGACACGTCGCTTCTGTTCCGCCGCGCTGGTGAGGTACATCACCAGGTCCGCCGCCGCGTCGGGATTTTTCGAGTATTTGGAGACAGCCAACTGCCAGCCGCCGAGGATTGGCGCATGCCGCCCCTCCTCGCCGCCCTTGGGAAGTACCGCTATACCGACCTTATCCTTGATAGGGCTACCGTCGTTATTGACCAGCGCCAGCGCGTACGGCCAGTTACGCATGAACACCGCATCGCCGGACTGAAATACTCCGCGGGCTTCCTCCTCGCTGTAGTTCAGAACGCCTTGGGGGCTGATACTACCCACCCAGCCCTTGGCGAGTGTCAGAGCGGCGACCGCCCCAGGATTGTCAATTGTCACCTTGCCGGAGACATCGATAATTGCGCCACCGTTGTAGCTCGACACCCACTCAAGAGCATTGCACATAAGCCCTTCGTAATTGCGGCCCTGCCAGACAAACCCCCATAACTTGTCATGGCCGGCAGTGCGCTCGGCATCCTGAATCGTCTTTGCCGTGGCGCTCAGCTCTTCCCAGGTTGCGGGAACCTTGGCCTTGTACTTTTCCAGCAGATCCTTGCGGTAATACAGCACTCCTGCGTCGGCATACCAAGGCATTGCGACCAGCCGATTGCCGACAGTGTCGTTTTTGATAAGGGATGCAAAGTGCTGGTCGGTCACGCCACCGGCCTTTTCCTGCAGGTCAACCAGGTGTTGCCCCAGGATACCCGGCCAGACGGTATCGATCTGCAATACATCGATTTCCGATGAACCAACGCTCAGTAATTGTTGATACAGCGCCAATCGGCCCGCGTCTGGTGAAGACACCACATTGACCTGGTTGCCACTTTGTTTTGCCCACGCCTCGGCACCCTGGGTACATATTTCCAGGTCTTTGCCGGTCGCGCTGCAGGAGATGCTGATAGTCGCTGCGCTGCAGACACCTGCCTGCAGTAACGAACCCAAGAGAAGACCCAATCCGGATGTGGCGAAGTTGCGAATATTCATATTGTCTCCAGCCTTGCTGGCGCACGGCCACACGTGGATAGCGTTGCGCCCTGCGAAATTATTATTGTTGTGCTCTGACCTTCGGTGACCGCAGCCTAGTGGAGCGCGCCTCCGGATAATTGGCCGACGCCTGATTAATTGCCGGGCACCACCAGAACAGGGCTCTCGACGGGCGCGACCTCATCTGGCCGGCCCCTCGGGTAGGCCCTTTGGTCTGCGGCAAACAAATGACTACTGTGTTTCGGCACACCGAGCGTCAACGTATCGCCCAGTCGAACGAGCGTCGTCACAGGCAAACGAACAGTCAGCAGGCCGTCACGGGTCCCCGGAACGTCCAGGTAGGCAAAGGTCTCGTCCCCGAGTTGCTCCACTACTTCCACCTTGCCGCTGAAGCCTTGTTTAGAGATGACTAAGTGTTCGGGGCGGATGCCGAGGATCACCTCGTCGCCTGGCTTGGCGCTTCCCGCTTCAACTGACACCGCCACATGCGTACCGCCAGGCAGAGCGACAATGGCTTCATGGCGATCAGTGCGAACAACCTTGCAATCGATAAAGTTCATCCTGGGGGACCCAATGAACCCGGCGACAAACAGATTTTGCGGATAGTTGTACAACTCCAGCGGTGCGCCAATCTGCTCCACATTGCCTTTATTGAGCACCACAATCTTATCCGCCAGGGTCATGGCTTCAACCTGATCGTGGGTCACATACACCATGGTTGCCTTGAGGTCTTTATGCAGCTTGGCGATCTCGATGCGCATTTGTACGCGCAATGAGGCATCAAGATTGGAGAGTGGCTCATCAAACAGGAACACACCGGGTTTCCTGACAATCGCCCTACCAATGGCGACCCGTTGCCGCTGGCCACCTGAAAGCTGTTTGGGCTTGCGATCGAGCAGATGATCGAGCTGCAGAATATTCGCCGCTCGCAAGACGCGTTCTTTGATGTCCTTGCGGTCCTTGCCGGCCAGTTTCAACCCGAAGGCCATGTTGTCGTACACGCTCATGTGTGGGTACAACGCGTAAGACTGAAATACCATCGCCACGCCCCGCTTTGCCGGTGGCAAGGTGTTAGCGAGTACATCGCCGATCAACAGTTCGCCGGCGGTGATATCCTCCAGCCCCGCAATCATGCGCAACAATGTCGATTTCCCGCACCCGGAAGGACCTACGAAGACACAGAACTCACTGTCCTCGATATCCAGATTCACACTATTGATAATCTGGTGGGTATCGTATGACTTACCTACGTTACGTAACTGAACTCGTGACATTTTTCCTCCAGAGTATCCACGCGAACAACTCGAGCGGACCGCATCGCGCCAAGCGCACAATTAATGTTTGGACACTTGCTCGATTCGCGGGCAGCGGCCAGTGGAAAGCTTTGTCTTTTGGGACGAGATAGCCAGAAGGCCGAATGGGTACAGAAAATCGCGGTGGTAAACAAGCACTGTGGTCGTATTCGATCCAGCCCCGATGTAATTGGCAGTGCAAGCGTCGCTCCCGAATGAAGGGGCGATTCTGAGCACGCTATGGCAAGCAGTACTGATCATAAATATCTCCAACTTTCTTCTTGTTCTTATCGTTGCGTTCAGGCACTTGCAAGAGCGCCAAAATCGCCTTGAGTAAACTATAGAAACAGCGCGCCCAGACACCCATTCGTGAGTACCGATAGGGGCACGGTTGGTACTCCCCGCCCTACCGAGCGGGGAATCAATCACCTCACTTCAACCATGCCGCCGCATTGGCCGGTAAATAGTTTTGATCGATCGGCACGCTGGAAATCAGCACCTGACCGTCAGGAAGTGCCGTGGACAGATCGGTGAAGTTGATTACGATGCGGATCGGGCCATTTTCAAACAACAGTACACCTGGTGCCGAAGGCAACCAGGTCAACGTACCGTTACCTAATTCATAGTCACGACGCAGTTTTAGCAATTGGCGATAGAGCTCCAGCGTTGATTGCGAGTCTCCATGCTGCAAGTCTGCACCGTACCGGGAAAATGATTCTGGCTGAGGCAACCAGGATTCCCCCGTTGTGCTGAATCCATAAGAGGCCTCCCCAGAAATCCAAGGGATTGGCACGCGGCAACCGTCGCGGCCAATTTCCAATCCATTCGTACGAAAAAAGCTCGGGTCCTGTCGATGCGCGGCATCCAGGGTTGTATGTTCAGGCAAACCCAACTCTTCACCTTGATAGATATAAGCCGAGCCTGGCAATGCATGTGTTAGGAGTGCTGCACCACGAGCGCGGCGTAACCCCAAAGCTTCATCCGGCTGCTCTCTCGACGCATCAATACCTAAGGGGCGAGAACCAGGCTCGCTCAGGCCGTAGCGTGATGTATGCCTCACTGTGTCGTGATTGGACATGACCCAGGTCGTCGACGCGCCCACATGGGCTGCAGCAGCCAGGGAAGTATCGATCACCTCTTTCAACGCTATCGCATCCCAGCGAGCCAGCAAATAATCAAAGTTGAAGGCCTGGTGCATTTCATCGTTGCGTACATAACGTGCCAAGCGGGATTGTGGCTGCACCCAAGCTTCGGCGACCAGCATACGATCGCCGGAAAACTCCTTGAGCACCCTGTTCCAGCTTCGATAGATATCGTGCACTCCCTCTTGGTCCCACATCGGCCCAAAGTTGATGCCACTTCCTTCCTTAACTTGGCCCTCCCAATCGGGCAGACCGGATTCTTTCACAAGCGCATGTGCCACATCGACACGAAAGCCATCGACGCCTCGCTTCAACCAAAAACGCAAGATGTCTTCAAACTCTGCCCGGACCTCGGGGTTATCCCAGTTAAGATCCGGTTGGCTGCTATCAAATAGATGCAAATACCATTGGGTTTCTCCGGGAATGCGTGACCACGCACTCCCCCCGAAAATGCTTTTCCACTGGTTCGGCGGCAATTCGCCGTTCTCGCCTTTACCCTCACGGAAGTGATAGCGATTACGCTCGGCACTTCCCATAGGTGTCTTGAGAGCTGATTGAAACCAGTTATGGGCACTAGAAGTGTGATTAGGAACCAGGTCAATGATGACTTTGATCCCTTTGTCGTGTGCCTGCCGCAACATCCGATCAAAATCATCCAGCGTACCAAACAGTGGATCGACATCGCAGTAATCCGCCACATCATAACCGCCATCTAACTGGGGAGAACGATAAAAGGGAGACAGCCAAATAGCATCTATCCCCAATGAAGAAAGGTAGGGAAGTTTCGAGGAGATTCCAACAATATCACCTATGCCGTCACCGTTTGAGTCGGCGAAAGAGCGCGGATAGATTTGATAGATGACAGCGCTGCGCCACCACTCTGCCCCCATACTGCATTCCGCCACGAACGGATGTTTAATCTGAGTCGACATTTGAAACTCCACTTGTTTGAACATGAAAGATGATAATTTCGAGAAAACAACTGCCTTAACCGGCGCCTCGAACAAATAACACGGTAAATGAGCCCGCGAAGGCGAAGATCGCTGCGCCCATGAACAGGGCGTCATAGCTCTGTTGCGCTACAGAGTTAATCGCCAAAAACAATGGGCCAAAGATCGGTGCCGCCGTCTGCGGATTCAACAAGACGCCGAGTGCATAAACGACACCAGAGATAACAATGAATGCGTTACTAAATAACTGAGTCAGGCACCATGCCATTGTGATAGAGGAAATACAGGTACTCGCCCCTATCACTAATGAGCACCCTACAGCGCCTGGAACCCCTCCGATGAGCAGCGGACGACGACCAAAACGCGAGCGCAGGCGGTCCGACAACATACCTGCAATAGGGTTAGCTAATGTTGCGAACAGTGCACCCAGCCCCAGAATCCAACCAAGTGTGGCGTTTTTGTCGGCAGGTACAAGTTCACTCACTCTGATCGCCAGCGACATGGTGACCGGCGTCATAAGACCGGCAAATAAACCAAGGGTCGCCAGCATATAACGAAAAACAAAACCCTTACTTAGAGTATCTACGCGGGAGCGTTCACTCAGAGAAGTTGCATTGATTTCAGGCAACACATAGCCGTGTCTTGATACGTTGTCATTCATGAACTTTTCTCTAGTAAACGCTCGCGCGCTGAACTCTTGTTTTTATAAACATTTGCCTTGCGCAGGAAACGTCCGGATTACCACCACTCCAATTGCAATCGCCGTCGAGCCATCGCGGGAATCACCGAAGGTGCCGGTTGACGACAACGTGTCACCGGGAGCAGCCGCTTGTTGTGCGGCCTGGTTCCAATGCGCATAGGTATAGAAAAGGCGCAGTTCCGGGCGTGCCATGAACGCTCGATCCACCCCCAGTGTCAGTGCGATACTTGCCTTGGTCAGGTTGCGTGTGGGTCCGTCGTCCGGCGAGACGATGTCTTGCCCCAGATCACCTTGCAGCTTGAAATGTTTCAAACGTTGCTCCCGCATGAGCGAGGGCGACTGAACTGGGCCTCTTTTCGCTGTATTACCCATGGCACGTCCCCAACTATTATTGTTTTTGTAGATACATCAAATACCTGCATCCAAAGCGCTTTTGATCATTACCAAAGCGCTTTTATATTATCTCCAAAGCGCTTTGGAAAAAGATTATAGCAGCTCGAAAAAAGACGCAAGAAGGATTTTTGGTCGTCGGGCCGGCGGTCACGTGAAGGAGACGGAGTACGCCGAAGGAAAAGGCGCTATTCCGCCACACGTGCTAGAAGGCGATAGGTGCGACTCCGCACCGAGCGACATAGATACGCCCGCTGCCCGGCGTCACTGCTGCGACGAGTCAAAGCGCTTTGATGATCGGCATGGGATATGTAGTATTGGAAAAAGCACTCACTTCATGGCGCCTGATGCAGTCGCATTGCGCTCTTGGCTAATCAGGCGATCATCGTCAATGAATCTGAAAGAACTCGCCCACAAGCTCGGCTTGTCCCAGACCACGGTCAGTCGCGCACTCAATGGCTACACGGATGTCAGCGAAAAGACCCGCGAGCGAATCACCACCGCCGCTGCTGCTGCCGGCTACCGCCCCAATCCAGTAGCTCGCCGCTTGGCCACTGGGCGCGCGGATGCCATCGGCATTGTCTATCCGCTCATGGTCCATGACCTTGGCGATCCCTATTTCCTACAAGTGGTCGCTGGCATGACCGAAACGCTGAGTAAATCGGATATGGATCTGATGCTCGCTTCAGCGTCCGACTCCGATGAGATCCGCACCTACCAGCGAATGATTGAAGGTCGACGCGTCGACGGTATGGTCGTGGCGCGAACACATTTGCACGACACCCGACTGTCCTACCTTGCCAAAAAAGGTGTTCCTTTCGTGGCCTATGGACGCAGCATTCTTCCCACTCCATACGCCTGGCTCGACTTCGACACAGCGGCAGGCCTGCGCATGGCAGTAGAGCGACTGGTCAGCCTCAAGCACCAACGTATCGCCCTGCTGAGCGGCCCCCTGGATCTGAGTTTTGTGTCTCAGGCCCGCGAGGGATACCTCAAGGCGATGGCCGATGCGCAACTGCCGATTGAAGCGCAGTACATGGTGGAAGGCACCTTGGATCGCACTGGAGGCTATGAGGCCATGAAGCGGCTCCTCTCATGCAATCCTCGCCCAACCGCAGTCATTGTTGACAACCCTCCCTGTGGGGCGGGTGCCATGCGCGCGATCATCGAGGCGGGTGTCAAACCAGGCAGCGAAATATCGATCATTGTCCATGACGGCCTCCCGCCAGATGCACTCATGGGATATGACATAACCTACTTGCAATCCGCCGAGCCACTCGCCGTCGGCAAAAAAATCATAGAGCTTATGCTCGCATTGCTCGACGGCCAATCACCCGAGAACCTCCAGGTGCTGTGGCAACCCACCTTGAACATAGGCAATACCGATGGCCCCTGCCCCACCTAAGGTCAGCCTCCGTGTCAACCTCGGAAGAATTCAATGACCTGCGCCTTCTCCTGCCCCACAATTCGCGAGTAAACACCTTTACCCAGTTCTTTCCCCAATGCTTCAGACAGGCGCCAAACCATTCATTACAGCTGTAGCCGCTGGCACAGCCTGGCGGCTACAGAGAGGCATCTAAGGATGAAGACGATCATCCCCGGCATAGATTGCGGTATGCAAACCGCCCTCGGTATCGCGCCAGGCGCGGTACATGCCTGGGGTGTTGAAGCTGAGTACCGTCTCACCGGAAGGTGAAACCGCCACCACCCCGCCGTTGCCCCCCAAGTCCTTGAGTTCGCCCAACACTACTTGCTCGCAGGCGTGATTCAGGCTCGCGCCGGTCAGACGCACTCGGGAGGCGATGTTGTGGGCCACCACCGTGCGTATAAAGAATTCGCCATGGCCGGTGGCGGAAATCGCCGCACTGCGGTCGTCGGCCCAAGTGCCGGAACCGATCAGCGGCGAGTCCCCTACTCGCCCATAACGCTTGTTGGTAATGCCCCCGGTAGAAGTGGCTGCGGCGACATGCCCGTGCCAGTCCAGGGCCACTGCGCCGACCGTACCGAACTTCCTCTCCACACCGCCCGGCTCCAACGACACGGTCTGCGGCTGTTCTTGTTGCGCGGCCCATTGGCGAAGGCGTAGCGGCGTGTCGTACCAATTGTTGCTGACGTGCTCCAGGCCCGGTTGTTCCGCCAGGAAACGGTCCGCGCCGACACCGGCCAGGAGCACATGCTCACTGTGTTCCATCACCGCCCGTGCGCCGCGAATCGGATTGCGCACGTGATGAATACCGGCCACGGCCCCAGCTTCCAGGTTGGCACCATTCATGATCGCCGCGTCCAGTTCGTGGTCGCCGCTTTGGGTAAACACCGAGCCCTTGCCCGCGTTGAACCAGGGACACTCTTCCAGTTCCACCACACTGGCCTGCACCGCGTCCAGACTGCTGCCCCCCAGTTCCAACACGACAACACCGGCTTTGAGCGCCAGCAGCAGCGCCTGGTGAATCGCGTCTTCATCGGTCTGGTCGAGCAGTCCCGGGGTGAGTACGCCGGCACCGCCATGCAAGGCCATCGCAATTGAGTGGGTCATAGCGCGTGCACCCCGTGATCGATAATCTGGCTCAAGAAACGCTGGGTGCGGGCGGATTTCGGCGCGGAGAAAAAACGCTCGGGCGGCGCCTCTTCAACGATTTCGCCCTGATCCATAAACACTATGCGGTCGGCGACCTTGCGGGCAAAGCCCATTTCGTGGGTGACGCAAATCATTGTCATGCCATCTTCGGCCAAGCCGGTCATCACCTCCAGCACCTCGGCGATCATTTCCGGGTCCAGGGCCGAGGTCGGCTCGTCGAACAGCATGACTTTGGGCTGCATGCACAAAGCCCGAGCAATGGCGATACGTTGCTGCTGGCCTCCGGACAGCTGTGATGGGAACTTGTTGGCGTGGTCGCGCATCTTGACCTTGTCGAGCAAGCCCAACGCCCGCTCAATGGCCTGGGCTTCAGGCACGCCGAGGTTAGAAGTTTGCGGCAGGGTGCAGTTCTTCAACACCGTCAGGTGGGGAAACAGGTTGAAATGTTGAAAGCACATGCCGACCTGGCGGCGAATCCGCTCCAGACCTTTGACGCTGCCGTTGAGCTCCTCGCCCAGCACCTCCATCAGGCCCTGCTGGTGCTGCTCCAACTGATTGATGCAGCGAATCAGCGTGGATTTTCCGGAGCCGGAAGGCCCGCAGATCACCACTTTTTCACCAGCTCGCACTGTCATGGAGATGTTTTTCAACACCTGGGCATTGCCGAACCATTTGTTCAATTGTTCGATGCGCACGATAGGTACGGCATCAGCCTTGGGATTCACTTTCATGAGCGGTTCTGCTCCATTCGTTGTTCAAGGTGTCGGGCATAGCGCGACAGTGCAAAACAGATGACGAAGAAATAAATCGCCAGGAACACGTAGATCTCATGGCCGTAATCGACCCATTCCGGCGCCGCGGCGGTGCTCATGGCAATGCCGACGATGTCCAGCACGCCGACGATCATCACTAGCGTGGTCTCCTTGAACAGGCCGATAAATTGCGTGAGCAAGGGAGCGATGGATTGCTTGAGCACTTGCGGCAGGATGATCTGGCCCATGGTTTTCCAGTAGCCGAAGCCCAAGGCTTGGGCCGCTTCGTACTGGCCCCTGGGCAGATTCTGCAAACCGCCGCGCAGGGTCTCGGCCATGTAGGCGGCGGTGAACAGGATCAGCACCAACTGCACTCGCAGCAGAATGTCGAACGCCGAACCGGGCGGCAGGAACAGCTGGATCATCAGCGAAGCCATGAACAGCAAGGAGATCACCGGCACCGAACGCACCAGTTCGATGTACAGCACGCTGAGCAGGCGAATCACCGGCAGTTTGGAGCGTCTGCCCAATGCCAGCAGGATCCCCAGCGGCAATGCGAAAACCATCCCCGCCACGCCGAGGAACACCGTAACCAGCATCCCGGCGAACTGGGTTGAGGACACTGGCGCCAAACCGGCACCGCCCTTGAGCAACCACCACATGAACAGCGGCAGCACGATCAGGTAGCCCAGCAGCAAACGCCGATCCAGGCGCTTGAAAAACAGCAGGACAAACGCGGTGCCGGCCAGCATCAACGAAAGGTTCACTCGCCACTGCTCGGCCTCTGGATAAAAGCCGTAGACAAACAGGTTCCAGCGCTGAGTAATCGGCAACCAGCAGGCGCCGTCGGGGTTGCAGTCCTGGCCGCTGGTGCCGACGAAGGTGGCGTCGAACACCAGCCAGTTCAGCGCGGTCGGGATGCACCAGGCCAACAGGGCGATCATGCTCAGGGTCAGCAGGCTGTGGCCCGGGCTGGGAAACAGCTGGCTGCGGCTCCAGGACAGGGCTCGTTGTGCCCAGGGCAACCGCGGCGGTAGCTGGATTAGCGGGGCTTGATTCATTGCGGTCATGTTCAGTGTCCCCTCTGGCCGATATGATGGTTGTAGAGGTTCATCGCCAGGGAAATCAGCAAGCTGATCAGGCAGTAGGTCCCCATCACCAGAGCAATGCACTCGATGGCTTGGCCGGTCTGGTTCAAGGTGGTGCCGCCAGTCGAAGACACCAGTTCCATAAAGCCGATCACCACCCCCAGCGAGGAGTTCTTGACGATGTTCAGGTAGGTGTTGGTGACTTGGGGAATCATCGGGTACACCGCTTGCGGAACGATCAACTGGCGCATGGTCGGGCCTTGTTTGAAGCCCAGGGCCCTGGCCGCTTCATACTGCCCACGGTGCACCGACTCGATGGCGCCCCGGACAATTTCCGCAATGTAGCTGGCGCTATAGAACGACAGGGCCAGGCACAGTGCCAACAACTCTGGCACCAGGACGATCCCGCCCTTGAAACCGAACCCACGTTGCACCGGGATTTCCCACTGCCATTGGGCACCGCTGATCCAGTACGCCAATAGCGGCAACAGCAATCCGCCCGCCAGCAACATCGGCCAGCGGGAGGGCGCGAAATCGCGCCAGGTCCCACGACGTTCCTTGAAATGACACGCCAAATAAGCCAGCAGCATGCCCAGGGCCATCAAGGCCAGTCCCCAGCCAACCAGATTGCCCTGCTGCGGCCAGGGCAGCATCAAGCCGCTATTGTTCAGATAGACAACGCCAAACAACGAAGCCGACTGCTTGACCCCCGGCAACGCCAGGGCCAGGCCGTACCACCAGACCAGATGCACCACCAGCGGCACGTTGCGCAGGAACTCGATGCAGGTGCTACTCAGGCGCTTGATCAGCCAGTTCTGCGATACCCTGGCCAGACCCAGTGCGACGCCCAGCAGGGTCGCTAGCACGATACTCAGCACCGAGACCAGCAAGGTATTGAGCAACCCCACCAGGTAAGCCCGCGCGTAGGTCGCATCCGGGGTGTAGTCGATCAGCGAGAAGCTGATGTCATAGCCGGCACGCTGGGACAAAAAGCCGAACCCGGAGGCGATGTTCAACTTCCCGAGATTCGCCGCAGCGTTGCTGGCCAACAGATAGAGCACCGCCGCCACCAAGGCCAAGACGAGGCCTTGCTGCAAGACGCTCATGATGCGAAAACGATGAGTCAACATGACAGGCATTCCGTTCGGTTAATCCAGGATCCGCAGCCATCAACGAATCGGTGGCGCATACAACAACCCTTGGTCCTTCCAGCTTCGGTTGAGCCCGCGCGGGAAGTTCAGCGCGGTCTCTTGGCCGAGATTACGGTCATAAATCTGCGCGTAATTGCCCACCTGCTTGATCGCGCGGTAAGCCCATTCATTGTCAAGGCCAAAGGCTTTGCCGAGGGTTCCCTGGCTGCCGAGCAAGCGGCCAATGTCCGCCGGCGCATCCTTTTTCCCATGCAACTCATCGACGTTGCTGGACGTGACGCCCAACTCTTCGGCGGTCATCAGGGCATAGGCGGTCCAGGTCACGATGTTGCGCCAGGTGGTGTCACCCTGGGCCACGAAGGCGCCCAAGGGCTCCTTGGAAATCACCTCCGGCAACAGCGCGTAGTCCTTGGGATTGCTCATCTGCGTGAGGCGCGAGGCCAGGCCCGACAAGTCATTGGAGATGGCATTGCAGCGTCCATGCTGGAACGCGGCGTAGAGTTCCGGACTCTTCTCGATGACCACGGTCTTGTAGGTCAGGCCGCGCTGGCCGAAATAATCTTCCAGGTTCTGCTCAGACGTGGTGCCCGGCGACAGGCAGAAGGTGGCACCGTCCAGATCCGTGAGCTGCTTGATGCCGTCCTGGGCGTGGGTCATGAAACCCTGGCCGTCGTAGAACCAGACGGTGGTGAAATCCACCCCCAGGCTGGCGATCCGGTCAGCGGTCCAGGAGGTGGCACGCGAGAGAATGTCGATTTCGCCAGAGGCAAGGGCAGTGAAGCGGTTTTTCGCGGTGGTGGCCAAATACTCGACCTTGTCCGCATCGCCCAATACGGCTGCGGCCACGGCGCGGCAAAGATCGATGTCCATGCCGGTCCAGCGGCCTTTATCGTCAATCAGCGAGAAGCCGGGCTTGTCGCTGGCCACCCCACAGCGCACGGCGCCGTGCGCCTTGACCTTATCCAGCACACTTGCCTCGGCAGTGCCGGCCAGGGCCAACGCCAACAGCGAGGTTCCGAGTAAAAGCTTCACCCTGTTCAATTTATGCATATCATTTGCCCCTTGAAAGTTTTTCTTCTTGTTCACACACAGACGGCAGGTGGCGTGTTTGCGCACAATAAACACTGGGGCAGGCATAGGGATAGCGACTCTTGATCCACTATGCTGACCGCGCTATCGAATTTTGGAATAACTTTATGAACATCGACTGGTATGAAGATTTTCTCGCCCTCGCTGATACCGGCAAGTTCACGGCAGCGGCCAGCATGCGCGGCTCATCGCAGTCGGCATTGAGCCGGCGCATTCAATTGCTGGAGGCGCGCCTGGGGGCTACCCTGATAGATCGGGACAAGAATCCAGTGCGCCTGACTGCCGCCGGTGAAGCCTTGTTGCCCAATGCCGTGGAGCTGGTTCGCATGGCCCGCGACTGCGAGCAGAGTGTGAAAATCGTCGACCGGGCTCTGACCTTCGCCTCGCTGCACACCTTGGCCTGCAACTTTTTCCCGGACTGGATCAGCCGCCTGAACAGCCCCGAAACGCCACTGTTCACCCGCATCGATACCGGCTATCGCAGCACAGATGACTACTACATGGCGCTGATGTCGGGACGCTGTGATTTCATCCTGTTCTACCGCGATGCCAAGACTGGCCCCTACTCTCGGCAAAGTGAGTTCGAGGTGAAATCTCTGGGCCATGACGAACTGTACTGGGTGGCCACGCCGGCCTTGGCCGCGCATTGCGCGCACACCGACGAACCGATCCCGCTGTTGAGCTACTCGCGCAGTGCGCAATTGCATGAACTGTCGCGCACCCAGATCAACCGCCACCCACAGCCCCAGCGCTTGCGCCAGGTATTCGAAGCCACCGTCTCGGAAGCCCTCAAACCGATGGTGGCCAGCGGTCAAGGGGTGGCGTGCATGCCCCATAGCATGGTCGCGCCGCTGATCGAGCGGCAGGAACTGGTGCGCCTGTACCCCGACATGGAGTCCGACCATCTGGAGGTGATTCTGGTGCGCTGGCGGGATAACCGTAATCCTCATACCGAGGCCTTTTGGCAACGGTTGATCGAGGAGCATTGACGATCCAGAGGGTCTGTGGCTGATATGACTGCCGGGCTAGCCGCTAATGCGCCTGGCAGGGCAGTTTCGCTAAAGTCTTTTGGGGCAATGGATACGACACAGAGGCTGCCGCGGCAATTCTCGATTATGCGCGTGTTGCCATCGTTCTATACTGGGCCAGATCCGTCTTTTGCTCAATTACATACTGAGCTTTACTGGAAGAACGATAATAGCGGAAAAATTGAGCTTTTAATTCAGGTGTTTACAGGACGAAAACAACAGGCGCACTCTGCAATTTAACGGAGCAGCAAGGTGCACTCATTACACTCAGATTTAACTATGTATATCTTCCCTCATGGAATGACGTGCTGATAAAGTCGGTTGAACTCTTGGAACAAATCTATCGCTAGTAGTGTATCGGTAGCAGCTTGGACGTCGTGCTATATGGCTACTTATCACCAACTAGCCTTTCGCAAACGACAGTTTTGGGTCGATTTCTGCCTCTCGCCACCGCCAGCTGTGGGTCGACTTCAGTCGGCCGTATCAGCCCACAAGCGAACCAAAACTGGCCGGTAGTGGTCGCCATGGGTTCAGGCAGATTCAGAGGTCTGCCTCAGAGACTTGATAATAGAGAGACCGGCCATGCTGATAGAATTGGACTAGTTACTCATCACACCCCTCTGAGAAATGGCATGAATGCAGAATTGACGGAAGAAGAGATGCGCCGGGCACTGTTCGGTGGTGCCGAGCCCCTTGCGCAGGTTATTGACTCCCCTGCGCAGGACACCTCGGATGTCGTAATCATCCAGCCGACAAAGGCGGCAGAGAAAAAGAAGGCCACGAAAGCGTTCACGCCCAGGCTGAGGGTCACGCTGCGGGTGGGCAATGAGTTTGAAGGCAAGACGCAAGAGGTGGTCCATGAGGCCGATACGTTGAGCACCCTCTTGGCAGAGCAAGAGGCCACTAGGGCGGCCAGGAAGAAATTCAGGTTTGTGGAAGTGGTTTCGGTCAAACCGATGTAGGGGGATTTCCCGAGGCTCGTGGGTCAGTCATCGAGCCATCTTTTATTTCGCGATTAGCCCGAGCGGCTCTTCGAGCGACGCCGGTCTGATGTGACCGGCTCAAGTCGACCCATAGCTGCCCGTCAGACATCTTCCTTGTCTAGGGAGACGGGGGGCAGTTAACTTCTTGGTGGTCTAACTTTAAGGCTTGGAGGTGTCTACAAAACCAAGCAGATAAACGTCATGGAAGCGATAGCTCTCCAAGCCACGTGCAACTTTTCCCTACATTACTGTCCGGCCTTGAACCAAAAATCCAGATCGCCCCATTCTTCCTTTGCGTCAGGAAGAGCGCAGCCGGCCGGCCTTCATGGCATTCGGGCAATGGTACGGACATAACTGTCACATCACCATTTTTTGCATCGAGCCGAAAAACCAGAATCTGCGCTTCGATAGAACACACGACCAAGAGGTCGTCATTTTCAAGAGCCATCTGCCCTTGATCGCAGGATCTCCAGGTTTTATTCCTCTCCTGCGATATTGACTGCGAAAGCTCCTTGCGCCAGGAGATAGAACCGTCGAAGGAGAGCTTTATGATTTCCAGAGGCTTCGCGCTCTGAGTATCGTCCCAACTCGATAGTACATAAAACGCAGTTCGTGACTTCACCATCGCAACCGTTCCTGAACCACTTCCAGAATGGCTGTTGATGTTTGCTCTAACAGTTTGCCAGCCAATCACGTGTCCCGTGCGGTCAAGACTTAGGACATTCACATCGTCCCAGTATTTTTTGTTGTTGTCCTCGCGCCTACCTGCAATGGTGGCCGCTACGATTTGGTCACCTGCTGCTGAAACAGCCACCCCTTTTCCGAGTCCTAACCTTCGTTGCCACAAGAGCCTGCCCTGAGTCGATACGGCCGCCAGCCAATTTTCAGCACCGTCACGACCCGCGACGACCAATTCGCCTGAGTCGAGCGAGGTCACGCTATTGATGAAGCGAAATCGGATCGAGCTAAAAGAGTATTCCGCAACGATTCGCCCCTGTGGATCGAGCTTTCCGAGATAGGCATCTGCCATCGTTCCGCCGGGGACGTACATTCGCCTGTTTGTTAGACCGGCAAGCCAAAGAGTCTCAGCGGGTCCCTGCACAATTTGCAAGGCCTGCCCTTGAGTTGCTAGCTCAATGATAGATCCAGGGCCTGCTTCGCTGGGCCGCAAGAGAATCGATTGCGATACCCCTTTATTTCCTAACGCCACTATTGAACCGCTGGCGTCGAGCGAGATTCCTCGAATAGCGAGAGCGTCTTGCGTGTCTCTCCCTCCAGGAATAGTTTCTGACCAGAATATTCTCAGCGCTGCACTTCCGGCAGCGGCTTGTTCGAGAGGAATCCCCACCAGTAGAAACGCTGTGAAGGCTATTAGCTTCGCCATGAAATGAAAGGACTCCTGCAAGGCTTGGGTCAAAAGTCGCAAGGAATATTCGACACCTCACGTGAGGTGATAACGCCTTCACAGAACGGAAGCCCATTTGGCTCAATCATTTCCGTCAGCAAACCAAGCATAGCTACTCTTTTCCATCGCTCCGTCCACCGCCTGCTTTTGGCCGATTTCTGCCGGTCATGGCCACAAAGCAAGCTGGTCAAATCCGATGCAATTGGTGGTCAGAACGAATGCAAATGACTGGTCAGGTCGAATGCAAACGGGTGGTCAAGTGGAGTGCAATTTCGCAAAAGTGAACTGGCCAACCGAAAGTGCTGCTGCCTGCGCGACTTTTCTGCGAGATCTGCTGCGATGATCCGCATCGATTCCATCTGGCTCGCCACCGAGCCGATGGACATGCGTGCAGGCACCGAGACTGCGTTGGCCAGGGTGATCGCGGTATTCGGCGCGGCTAAGCCGCACTGTGCTTATCTGTTCGCCAACCGGCGCGCTACTCGTATGAAAGTTCTGGTGCATGACGGTTTCGGCTATCAGCAGAGTACTGGATTACAGCCTGAAACGCTGGGCAGCGCTATCGCGCCACCTTGATGACGGGGCCGTTCCCATTGGCAACAATTGGGCCGAGAATCAGATCCGACCATGGGCTCCTGGACGCAAGAACTGGCTCTTTGCAGGATCTCTACGCAGCGGAAAACGGGCAGCGGCGATCATGAGTTTGATCCAGTCTGCAAGGCTCAATGGCCATGATCCGTACGTGTATCAGCCCGCTTTTTTTCCATCGATTTGCTGCTTGAATGCTTCAAGTGCCGAAACGATCAGTGGGCGGATCGTTGGATCATTTGCGATAGTCTCTGCACTCAATTGCGTGGAAAGCAAATTTACGGATATTGATGCTTGCTCCACGATACAAGCCGACATTGTTTCCAGAACCAGCCGCAGTGCCGCCTGCGCGTGCGAAGCCCGAGGTGAAGCGTTGAAAAGAGCAACGGGTTTACCTGGGAACTCCTCAGAGCTAACGAGCCAGTCCAGCATATTCTTGAATGAGCCGGGAATTCCGCGAGCGTACTCAGGGCAAGAGATCAGAACGCCGTCCGCGTGGGCGATACTCAAGCGTAAGCCCATGATGGATTCAGGAGGATTTTCCGTGAAATCCGGGTTGAAATGAGGTAACTGGCCAACCTCGTGATAATGCGCTATCGACAGCCCTTTGGGACAGAGAACCTCAGCTGCACGCAACAGCACTGAGTTGGAGGAGGCCTCACGAAGACTCCCTGAAACCGCAAGCAAACGCACCATGTCAACACGCTCCCTGATTTGTAGGGCGGGGAGTGTCGCATGAGGGCCACTTACTGCACCATCATCGGCCCAGCCACCGGAGTCAATCCCGTGCCTTGGTTTCTGGGCGATGACCAGATGGCTTTGCCAGACGCTTGTGTCGCAAGGTCACCCTACCCCCGGGATTAGCTATCAGGTAGGCAACGATGCGGTGGGACACCGCACGTTCACCACCAGCGGTGCGAGGTGTTCGTCATGGATCAAGCCAGGGCGACAGCGATGCAATCAGTGCGATCCGAATCGAATTACCCCTTTTGGCGGTGAATTCTCAATACCGGTATCCCGCTTTTCTTCATACGCCGGATCGGGATGGGATGAGGACGACTAAATCTGTATCGCCTATGTCGACATCAGCCTGTGAAAGCAGCGTAGTAACCTGGCCACGGTGATGGGTCTGATGGTTGAAGAAATGCATCACCAGACCGTAAAAGTCCTTGTCGGACACGACACCCTTCAAGCTGGCGTAATGGAGGGTGTGGTCCAGATCGGACTCTGTAATAGAGCTGGCCCATTCGACGATTATCTGATCAAGCCTCTCTCGATACACTGAGAGTTCTCGAATAGTAGAGAACAACGCCTGGTCAAGGTTTTTCGGATCAGGAAGTCGCCTCACCGGCTCCAATGCCGAGTGGTTCGCTGGATGTTTGGCGAATCGCTTTAGCCACACGGTGTCTCCGGCTGCCACGTGGTTTAGCGTCCCGAGAATCGACCTGAAGAATGCTTTTCTATCAGCTGAGAGCTCATCATCGGACAAGCACCTGGCCGCTCCATGGATCTTTTCGTTCATCCATTTGTTATAGGTCGCCATCAGGCAGATATGGCCGGTACGGCTCATGTGCTCATCCTTTGAGTGGGTATTTGACAAGCGCTCCACGCTCATCGCAAAACCCAGTCTATTGCACGGTGACCCGTACGCGGTAGAGGTCGTTATTGCTCCGATACTCGCGGGTCGCCCCCCAAGAGGTAACCTTCGACATTTTCCATGGACAGGGCTTCGAGCAACACCTGCTCCAGGATGGCAAAAAAACATTTGATGTGGGCCTGCTTCAATGCCTGAGGCCGGGTCACCAGATAGACCTCCATATCTGGAAGGTGGAGATCCGGGAACAACCCGATCAGATCCTTCGCCAGTATACGGGGCAGTACGGCCACCCCCATACCTCGCCTCACCGATTCGAGCTGCACGGCGAACGAATTCACGCTGATCTGCGCGCGGTCCAGACCACCGGCCTTTGCCGCACGCATTTGCGGCAACATGTCCAGCGGGGGAAGCAAGGCAACATTGACCGCAGTGGCCGGGGTCACCCCTGGAAACCGCTTCAGATAACCTGCATCAGCGAAGACACCGTAGGCGAGCCGGCCTATTGGTCGATAAATCAGCGACGGCTCACCCAGATGAGCCGTACGTACAGCAATGTCTGCCACGCCGCGGACGATCTTGTGAAAGTCGGCTGTGACCATCAGCTCCACCGAGCAACGCGGGTGCAGAGAAGTGAAGCGACCCGCGGCCTCCAGCACACAAGACGAGAACCCCTCTCCTGCACTGACCAGGACACTGCCAGATAGCTCTGTGTGTAGCTCGGATATGCCAGCAGCGGTTTGACGCCTCAAGCCCGCTTCCGCCGCCAGGGCAACTTCCACGAGGGATTGGCCCCGCGAGGTCAACCAGCATCCTTCAACGCCCCGCTCGACGAGTGGCTCGCCCAGTGCGACCTCAAGTTGGGTCAGGCGGCGGGACACGGTAGACGCCGCGATACCCAGCAACTGGCCAGCTTGAAGGAAGCTGCCACGCCGCGAGACTGCCAACAGCAGACGAAGATCGTCCCAATTTGCTTGCAACGCCATGCGTCCTGTCCTCCCTGGTCTGCATATGTGCAAATCCATTATGCAGTAGTCGCTGTTTTTCGGGGGAGGCCTCAAAGGTATATCTACAGACCCTCGACACGAATGGAATGGACTGTAATGACTACTGGCCCCAACGACTATGCGGAACGCGCCTCAAGAGCCTTCAATCGCCGTGATGTGGAGGCGATGCTTGCGTTGGTTTGCGAAGACTTCATCTACCTCGATGGTATGGGGATTCAAACCGGTCGCGACGCCATGCGCAAACGAGAGACTGCGCTGTTCGAAGCGTTCCCTGATGCCCAAGTGACCTTCACCCCATTCATGGTCGCTGGCGATCTTCTGGCGCTAACTGCCAAACTGACTGGCACCTTCGCCGCACCCTTGGTGCTGCCAGGCCGGGTGATTGCACCCCATGGACGCCATATTACCGTGCACTACGCCGCACACTTCACCTTCAGAAACGGGCTGGCCATCCGTGAAGAGGTCTTCTTCGACAGTGCGGTGTTGATGCCGTCAGCCGAACAGGGTGAGGGTTGAACCATGCGCAGCGCATTCGTTACTGGAGCAACCGGCTTGCTGGGCAACAACCTGGTGCGTGAATTGGTCGCTCGTGGCTACACGGTCAAAGGCCTGGTCCGCTCAAGAGCCAAAGGTGAACAGCAGTTCAACAATCTGCCGGGGGTGGAGCTGGTCGTGGGTGACATGGCCGATGTCGACGCATTCGCAGCATCGCTGCAAGGTTGCGATACGGTGTTTCACACCGCGGCGTTCTTTCGCGATAACTACAAGGGTGGCAGCCACTGGAAAGAACTCGAAAAGATCAACGTGTCTGGTACGCGGCGCCTGCTTAACCAGGCCTACCGCGCCGGTATACGACGGTTCATCCATACGTCTTCCATTGCCGTGCTCGACGGCGCACCTGGCTCGTCCATCGATGAGACATGTCTGCGGGCCGATGCCGACGCGGATGACTACTACCGCAGCAAGATCCTCGCCGACCGTGTCGTCTTGTCGTTCCTGGAGGCACATCCCGAGATGCATGCCTGCATGGTCCTGCCCGGTTGGATGTGGGGTCCTGCCGACATTGGCCCGACCTCTTCGGGACAATTGGTCAACGATGTCGTGAACGGCAAGTTGCCTGGGCTGATCCCTGGCACCTTCTCCGTTGTCGATGCCCGAGATGTGGCAGGGGCGCTGATTGCTGCCGCCAAACAGGGCCGACGAGGTGAGCGCTATCTCGCGGCGGGTCGGCATATGACGATGCGTCAGCTGGTACCTGTTCTAGGACGTATCGCGGGCGTCAAGACACCCGTTCGACAACTACCGCTGCCCTTTCTATACACCTTGGCGGCTGTGCAGGAGATCTATGCGCGCCTTACCGGCAAGCCCATTCTGCTGAGCATGGCCACGTTGCGCCTGTTGGTACGAGAGAAGGACCGCACCTGTTTCAACCACCGCAAGAGTGAACAAGAGCTTGGCCTGAGTTTCCGGGCGCTAGAGCTGACAATCACTGATACCGTGGCTTGGTACCGCGATCACGGCTGGTTTGAAAAGCACAGTGCGCGTGCCTCGAAGAAAAAAAGCTCATCCGTCATGGTCGACAACTGACTTTCGCAGACGGGATTTCCGTCTAGTCCCAAAGCCGATAGTCTCGAGCCTCATTGTGCGGTTTGATGCTGGCACGCGAGGCGTACCTGGAGTTCCCGAAACCGCACTTCCTGGTCATTTACCACATGGAAGAACAAGGACGTAAATTTGTGAACAGGGAAATAATCCTGATGCGTCACGGCCAGCCAAAACTGGCCGCAACCGACAAAATCTCAGCGCTCGAGATGAAAGACTGGATCGAGCAATACGATCGATCCGAAATTACCCACCACCCGGTCCCGCATGCCAGCATGCAACTTGCCGCAACCGCCACGGTGATTGTTTCAAGCAGCGCGCCTCGTGCGCTGACCTCCCTCCAGGCGCTCGGCCTGAAGCCTGCACTGGTCGACGCACTTTTCTGCGAAGCACAACTACCTTGTGGTCATTGGAAACGGCCACGGTTATCGCCGTTTACCTGGGCATTTATCCTTCGAGTCTTATGGCTGTGCGGTTACTCACGCAACGTCGAATCCGCCGGCACTGCGAGGATGCGCGCCAGTGTGGCAGCCAAACGATTGCAGTCCCTTGCCAGCGATGGACCGGTTCTGCTGCTCGGTCACGGCTTTATGAATCGAATGATCGCCAATCAACTGGTGGCCGACGGATGGGCTCGCCAAAAACGTAACGGCAGTCAGTACTGGAGTGCGACCGTGTATCAGTACGATGGTGTGTAAGAGGCGGCAGATGGTCGGCGAACCTGGCCATCATGACGTGGGCTAGCAGACCCGCTGTCGGGAGGCCCTTGTCGATGACCTGCGCGGTACCGGCGCCTGGATATCGAAAGGAGCAGCGCGGCCATTAGTTTTCATTGATAATCGGCACGCTGCAGCTGCATTAAGGGACGATTCATTCAAGGGAGAGAAGTCGTGTCAGCCACATCTGGAAACAGCAACATTTTTCGCCTGGCAACCGCCCAGGCATTGGCGGGTGGTAACTCAGTCATCGTCTACGCAACCGGCGCTATCGTGGGAGACATGCTTGCACCGGATAAAGCATTGGCGACGCTGCCTATCTCCATTTTTGTCGTGGGCATGGCGAGCTGCACGCTACCTGCCGGTGCCATTGCGCAGCGCTATGGGCGCAGTCCCGTGTTTATGCTGGGAGCGTTGTGCGGCATCCTGATGGGAGTGCTGGCTGCGATTGGCATTTATTGGTCCTCCTTTTTCATCTTCTGTGCTGCGATGCTGTTTGGTGGCGCTTATGCCGCTGTGGTGCTGACGTTTCGTTTCGCCGCCGCAGAATGCGTTCCAGAAAACAGGCAGCCCTGGGCGCTTTCAATCGTCATGGCTGCCGGGCTGGTGGCGGGTGTACTAGGTCCACAGACGGTCACCTATACGATGGACCTATGGGAGTCACACCTGTTTATCGCTACTTACGTTGCAGCCGCATTAATGGCAGTGGTTTCGGCGGCGGTGCTGCTAGGTGTCGATTTGCCACGCCATGAGGCGGCTGTTCGTACTCCAGGTCGCCCGCTTGCGGTGATTGTTCGGCAGCCTCGACTCATCAACGCCATGCTCTGTGGTGTCATTATTTACACCTTGATGAATTTCCTGATGACTTCGGCCCCACTGGCAATGAAGCATGAGGATCTTTCACTGGAATCATCGAATCTGGCATTGCAGTGGCACGTAATTGCAATGTACGCACCCAGTTTTTTCACTGGAAAGCTGATCCACCGTTTTGGGGCAAACCGCGTTGTGTTGATGGGGTTGATGTTAACCGGCGCGTCTGTTGCTGTCGGGCTTGCCGGCGTGCAGTCCTACCACTTTTATTTATGTTTGGTGCTTCTAGGGATTGGCTGGAATTTCGGTTTTGTCGGCGCCTCTGCGCTCGTCCTTCAGTGCCATAAAACAAGCGAAAGAAACAGTGTCCAGGCGCTCAATGATTTCATTGTCTTTGGCGCCATGGTACTCGGCTCGTTTGCATCGGGAGGTATATTGAATCGATACGGTTGGACCGTTATCTGTGCGCTCGCCTTTGTACCTGTGCTGGTTGCCATAGCGACGTTGATGTTGAGCGAGCGTCGCGTCAGGTATTCAACTCAGGAACGCACAAGCTAGTTCCGCGGGACTGGCTTAGCCTCCAGACCATGATTCGATTCACGCTGGATAACCGGTTTTGCGCAGTGGCAATGGCGAGCGCACCTTGTTCAACTTGCTGACACCTCCTTTGTGTGACGAAAAGCGTAGCAGGCAGCAAAAAGCCCGCTCAGTGGCGTAATGCTGTTCACTTAAGCGGAGCAGCCTTACGGTCCACCGGAAACCGGGTTTTTGAAATTTTCACCGTCCTTGGCCTCGAAGGCCTTGGGCGGTGATCCAGAAACATTCCCCCAACACCTGCCCTTAACTCTGCCAATCGCCTCCCTGTGGCTGAAACCGGATTGGCCGCTGCCATCACGATCAGTTGGACGGCGATGTACTGGC